>DBCJ01000045.1:24770-30324 GCA_002293005.1 Ignavibacteria bacterium UBA961
AAGCAGGGTGCCATGAGTAATTATGATTTCAGAATTACTGCTCAATCGGTATTTGATGCTCGCTCCACATTGACTCAAGCAAAATTTGAAAAAGCAATATCAGCACTTGAATTATTGCTTCTAACAGGTTCACTCAATGAATTCATGAAATAATGATGCATGCTTTTTTGAAATATGCTTTTCAACTATCTCTAATTTTTCTTTCCTGTTTCATGATTGGAAAGGCAGAAGAATATTTTCCAAAAGTGTATTCCTCAAAAAGAAAAATCAATGATAAAGGATTGGTTCATGATGCACGATTCAATCGTTTCATCGAGATTTCCAGATCATCCATATTATCAGGTGGTGTCTCTCAATTACGCTTTTCAAAAGACATTGATGTTCAATCCGGAACAATTCTTTCTTTTCCCTTCCCCATTGAAGACATACTCTCAACCGGAAAAGAATCCATTTTGATTGCAGTGTCAGGACAGAACTCACGCATCATGCATATCAAAACAAATGGGAAAATCATTGCCACCGACTCCCTTTCTTTTCCGAGAGGAAGAGATACCGTGCATTTCATTCACGCGGATGATTCAATTGCATTTGTGAGATTTGCTGACAATATCTTTTCTCTTCAATTCGGTATTGATTCCATCATCACCCAGAATCTTGCAAGTCAGGTTTTGGCTGTGGAATCTCATCAGAATGGTTTTCATTGCATATCCAGAAGTGCGGGCGGACTCATCATTCGTTCTTTCAATAAGCATGGAGACATCCAAAAAGAAACACCATTTTCACCGATGGGATCCATATATTCGATTCAATCCACCCAAAATGCGATTCTGGTTCTTTCCACAGCCACCGGTGAAAGCACGAATGGTTTTTTGTTGGACCTAAGAACCGGAAAACAAGACATGTTATTCTTTCCGGGATCATTGACAACAACCGTCATGTGGGAAAACGATGAAAAACCTGTTTTGTCATGGATTTCAGAAGATGAGAAAGGAATCAACACTATTTCGATTCAACAACAGGGTAAACAAACAAATACACTTACTTTACCGAATCGATTTACAGATGCATTGACATGTAGAATCATTGATAATTCACTGTTTTGCCTGTTCTCCGATGGTATTTGTGAAATTGACATTGAATCGAATTCTCTTGAATCGGCAAGCCCCATTTCATCTATGCGTGTATTTGCAAGTGGGAATCCATATATCATCAAATTGAATGATGAATATGTCATCACGATGAAAAATGGCTATATGTTTCTTGAAATGACGCCTGATCAACTATGGTGGCTTAGACGCTTCATTGCAACATCGGGAGCATTTCTCATACCCGGCATTATCCTCCTCATCATCATTATTTTTTATCGCCGTTATTTGCTTCAAAGAAGATTCCTTGAAGCCGGGCTTGAATTGAGTGGAATGGGAATTCTCATTTATCTTGATTCCGAGGGAAGATTGATTAAAGTGAATTCTACAGCAAAGTCAGTATTACATATTTCACCGGATATTCCACTGCATAGACCGATACGATATTATGTCAGTAAAAGTCATCTTTCCGAATTGCTTGATTTCATTGAAACAGCATTGATTGAAAGAAAACCAATGCAAAAACAAATCACGATCGGTGAGAATGAAGCTGTAAAGGAATTTATATGGGGTGCAACTCCGCTGTTTGGATTTGCGGGAAGTTTTGCCGGATGTATTTTATCCGGAATTGACATCACAGAAGAATTGGAAAAGAAAAGATTGACAAATTGGGCACAACTTGCTCATGACATGCAAACAAATCTTTCTATCATCTTACTCAATGCTCAGCAATTACAAATTGTTGATGAGAAGAACATCATTCGACAAAAGAAGATATTATCTCAAATCACTTTGCTCATGCAAAGAGTCAGGGATATCGTAACAGTAGGCAGAGAGGAAATTGCAAGTTATTCTCCGAATGATGCACTTCTCATTTGTAAAGATGTAATTGAAGAATTTGATGATCAACTGTATCCTAATGCCAAATTGAGTTTCAGTGGCAAACCGGTCATGATTTTTTGCGATCCAATCAAACTGACTCGTGGTTTGAGGAATGCCGTTGAGAATGGAATGCGAGCATTGCAGAAACAACCCGGAACAGTTGATTTATCTTGCTCACATGATGATAGGTTTGTCTATTTCAAGATCAAAGACTCCGGTATCGGTATGGATGATCATACGAGAGCCAATATGATGAAGCCCTATTTCACCACAAAAAACAGTCAAGGTGGATATGGCATCGGAACAATGGTCATGCAAAAAGTTGCTGAATTACATAATGGTAGAATTGAAATTGCATCCGAACCAGGCAAAGGTTCGGTGATTACATTCATCATTCCACTTTTAACTTCCAAACCGGATGCTTCTTAGTATATATCCGGTGTTTTTGCAGTAATGTATTCACTCTGGCAATTCCGTATGTTGCCTTTGAACAAATTGCTTTCAACTTCCCCTATAGATTAGGTTCACATGTTTTCAATTCCGGCACTTACAGGCATTCGAGCAATTGCGGCAGGAGCTGTTTTTTTTGGTCATGTATTGCATGATCATCTCAATGAGTCTTTGTCTGTATTTAAATATGGCTGGATTGGCGTAAACATGTTTTTTGCACTCAGCGGATATTTGTTCTATTTGCTGTATGTGGATTCGCTCAAGGACAATACTTTTTCTTGGAAGCAATATCTATCAAAGCGATTCATTCGAATTTATCCTCTTACTATACTAGTCATATTGCTGAGCATTGCAGCATTGCCTTTTACTTATGGATTGATGGATATTTTATCACATTTGACACTATTACATGGGTATTATCCTCCATTTAGATTCTCAATAAATCCTCCGCTTTGGACATTATCCGTTGAGATAAGTTTCTATCTTCTTGCTCCAATGTTAATACTCTCGATGTCATCCATCTTTCAATCTTGGATTGAGAGAGTATCCAATCGAGAACGCATTTCTTCAAAAATGAAAATAGCATTGATTTCAATCTTCATGTGGGTTTTGGGAGTTGCTTTTTGCAATGGCATCACGGAGATATATCAAAATTTTTGGTATTATTTTATTGGTAGTTGGGATGGAACTGCAGGAACATTGACAATCTTTGGCAGACTCGATGACTTTATCGCAGGAATGGCCATAGCCGCCTATGCCAGACATTATCCGAAAGGAAAATTATCCGGTGATCTACTTGTATTGATCGGTACGGTTATCATTACAATTGCATTGATATTTACGGATACAAATGGTGGTGCGAATCTAGTTGGTAAACATAAATTATCCGATTTTGTATTTCCATCGCTTGCATTCGGATCCGGTATCATCATTATGGGATTGCATCGAGGTGGTATGGTTGCAAGGGTATTGTCCACAAAGACGATGGTCCTTTTAGGAGATATCTCTTTCGGACTCTATGTTTTGCATTATCTCTCTGTACCCGGCCATCCCAAATCGGCTTTGTCACTTCAATCATATCTGGAATCCATCGGTATTCATTATTCGATTTCTGCAATGATCGGATACATTCTTTTTTCAATACTTGCATTTGTGTCATTGAAATTTTACGAAAAACCAATTGGGAAATATCTGTCGAAAAAAATGCTGGGGACATAAAGCATATTCAATTTTAACAAGGGGGATTTATGAGTAACATCATTCAAAGGGGAATGAAGTATCTATGTTCCATTTCATTCCATGTCATTTTTCTACATTCAATCATTGGAATTGGATTTGTTCATGCACAATTTCCTAAACTTGATTGGGGATTCTATCATCGTGCGGAACCACTTCTATCAGGACATCCACATGATTATTTTCATGCAACCGGAGAACTCAGACCATATTCAGGAATCGGTGATTTCTCGCATCATAGATCTGCACTCCCCAAAACACTGTTTCATCTCTATTCTTATGATGATGATGTGACGCATTTGATAAAACATCCTCCTGCAATACTACGATTGCAATCCGGCATCATCACTCAAGATATTCGAGCAAACCATATATCATCTGCCATTGAATTCAGAATAGGAGAAATCAATCATCCTTCAGTACATGAAGAACAGGCAGGCAAGATAGAAAACACGCAAATCCAAAATCAATCAGGAGTAAAAGACAAGTCACTCATAGTGCAAAGGGGTCTTGGATTCTCTGTTCAAAAACAAGGTATGCAAGGCACCGAAGAAGACGGTATGTTGAATGTCATGAATTTATACTCGCAAAAGAGAACAAATGCACAGTCTCAATCTGACTGGATGCCCAGAGTAGGCATTGGAAACAATCAGCCCCTTGAAGCATTGCATCTAGGCAATACATTCACTTTTCATGCAGGTGGAGCAAGTCGAATTGCAGACAATCTATATTATGATCCCGATGAGCAATGTGACAAAAAAATAGTACCAGGTTATTCATCATCCATTTCCATGCATGGCGGAAGAATTGTACTCAGCAATAGTTCATTATCAGGAATTGGCATTGTAAAACAACACTGGGGCGATGAATCAACATTGAATGGAATTGCGATAGATCATCAAATAGGGATGAGCATCGGCAAGCAGTATCCAAATGCCACTCTTGATATCATGTCTAGAACATCTGATCGCATGAAGAATGCATTAACCATCAGAAACAGTGATCATTCCACGCTGATGAATCTTACATCACATGGGGCATTGGGCATATATAATGCAACGCCGAAAGAAAGGGTCCATATTGGCGAAAGACTCACTTTACATGCCGGAGGGGCCAGTATAATAGGAGACAATATCTATTTTGATTCCATTCCCAGAGCATTGGAAAATGGACAATCCGCTTCCCTTTTCTTCAGTAAAGGCACAATTCAATTGGCCAATACCGCTTTTGCCAATGCCGATGCATCATGCTCTTATAGATTGGATTCACTGGATGATAAAACCATCCGCGGCCTTGTCATAGAGCCCATGCAAGGATTATGCGGCATTGGGACAAATCAACCCAAAGCCAGATTGGAAGTTTTAGCACAATTTCATGACACAATATCTCCAGCTTTTTCAATTGCGACAAAAGCAAATGAGAGGTATTTTACGGTCACGGGACAAGGTAAAGTCGGCATTGGCATTGCTCAACCAAGACAATCACTACATGTCGATGGCAATGTGATGATTGGCAATGAATGGAATGATACACCAGAGTGTGAGAACACGGGAAATCGTTTGACTGTAGCAGGAGCTATCATTGCAAAGGAAATACTTGTCACTACCGACTCATGGGCCGATGATGTATTCGAATCAGATTATGAACTCATTACTCTTGATTCATTGGAACGATTCATCATATTGAATAAGCATTTGCCCAATATGCCAACCGAAGCAGAAGTCAAAGATGCCGGCATACACTTGGCTTCAATGAATAGCGCATTGCTCAGAAAAATCGAAGAGCTTACTTTATATGTGATTGATTTGAAAAAAGACATACATGCCATGAATAAAATCATGGAAACTTTGCCTGTCAATGATTGAGGGAATATGACTATGCTACAACATAAGATTTCATAC
>DBCJ01000028.1:0-2010 GCA_002293005.1 Ignavibacteria bacterium UBA961
CCTACACTTATTCTTTGAAATGGTGTTTTCTCCCGGATTCGCATTCAAATATCAAGACACCACCGGTAACATTGTGAAATGGGATAAATTACTGAAAGGCAAGTCAGCAAGATTACTTGTCACTATGGATTCTCCACCTTGGTATTATCGATGGATCATTGGTGATCCCGGAGGAAAAATCATGAAACGAGGAATATTGGGATTTTCCGGAATATCTCCCACAAAGTCCACTTATTTTGGATCGGTCAAAGTATCAACGCAAAAGAAAAGAGAAGCTTGGTTACAAAAGGCATATTCTCTTGGCAAATATGAGGACTGATAATTGATGATAGGATGAATGAAGGATAAAGTCTCAATTGAAAACACTATCAAAATATATTATGCTGAAAAAATACAAACCTTCAAGTTTGCGTGGATATCCTGAACGAAGTAAATATTTCGAAGGATGGTTTCAGAAGGTGTATTCCAAAAAACATCAGGCCTCATTTATCCTCATTTATGGGTATGCAACTCGAAATACATATGATACTTTTGGTTTCATTCAAGTATTGATACCAAATGAAAAACCCAAGATTGTGTATTTCCCTAAACATGAACTTTCTTTTGATTCAGGTCAACATATTGTGCGCATGGGTGATAATTGTTTAACCATGAATTCAATTGAGATTTCCACCGATGAATTGGACATTAATTTGAGTCTGATGAACAATCATCCCATCCCAACATTTAAAAATTCGATGGGATATCATTACTATGTTCCCACTCTGCCTTGCTATCACTCAGTCATGAATTCATCACATCTTGTCTCCGGAAGTATTCGACATAATGAGTCGGTTTATGCACTTGATGAAGACATGGGTTATATGGAGAAAAATTGGGGTACTTCATTCCCAGAGAATTATTTCTGGATACATGCAGTAGATCCCTATAATCCACAGATTAGTCTTTTATTTTCAATCGCTGAAATTCAGTGGCTCGGAAAGAGATTCATTAAGCATGTAGGACATTTGAGAATTGAAGGAAAGCATATAGATCTCAGAGCATTAAAAGATATTTCCATTGCAGATAGAATTGTCTCTGAGAAGAAGCGTTGTGTGAAGATTAAAAGCAAAGAACTTGAATTGGATATTTGGATCACATATGGAAACAAAGTCACTTTCAAAGGACCAAATCAAGGGCATATGTCAAGAGACATTTTCCATCATACGGATGCAATTATTGGTATAAGCTTGAAGCAAAATGATAAGACACGCATGCACCGCCTTATTGGGAATTTTGAACATATCGGTTCATCATTCATATAAAAAGCAAATTTTTCTTATTCAATGTTTATGGAAAACAACATGAAACAAACAATCCTCATATTTGCTATGGTCCTCACAATGACCTCCACATTACTTTCACAGAAAGTAGAAAACTCCAGTACTTTTGCAGTGGAAACCGATATTCTTTGGCCATTTTTTCCTGGATTGACAAGAACACAAGCGACAATTACACTTTGGCAAGATGGGGATTTAAAGGGCGATCTGCTAGTCGGCGTAAATTCTTTCTTCCCTGATGACCGTGAAACCGAAGGTCGTTTTTCTGAATATAGTATTGTCACCGGCTATAGACAATATCTCTGGCAAGGTCTACATGTGGAATTTTCACAATCCACAGGGATGAGTGTTTTGGATAATCATGTCACTTCCCGAAAGTCATACACAAGCTATGATTGGGCGGTAACAGGATATATAGGCTATAAATTCGACCTTGCAGAATTCAATCCAACATCTGTCATCAAAAGTTTGTACATAATTCCACAGTTTGGAGTTGAACGTGTCATCTATAAATCAAATCCTTGGCCGATATATGAGGACAAAACATTGACCAAAGAAGTTGGTGAAAGACCTATTATACTTGGCTCACTTCGTTTCGGATGTACTTTTTGATGTAATGACTGACGATGTCGCCCCGATGGGGCATTGTACCCCGAGCGGAGCCGAGTGTTGTACCCCGAGCGAAGCCGAG
>DBCJ01000028.1:2142-2277 GCA_002293005.1 Ignavibacteria bacterium UBA961
TCGTCTCGGCTTCGCTCGACGAACAGTTTCAGACGACTGAACCCCGAGCGAGGCCGAGTATTGCACCCCAAGCGAAGCCGAAATTGCACCCCGAGCGAGGCCGAGTATTGCACCCCGAGCGAAGCCGAGTGTTGC
>DBCJ01000028.1:2344-19533 GCA_002293005.1 Ignavibacteria bacterium UBA961
GCATCTCGTCTCGGCTTCGCTCGAGAGCAATTTCAGCCGACTGCACCCCGAGCGGAGCCGAGTATTGTACCCCGAGCGAGGCCGAGTATTGTACCCCGAGCGAAGCCGAGTGTTGAACCCCGAGCGAGGCCGAGTATTGTACCCCGAGCGAAGCCGAGGGGTACATATACACATAAGATTCTCGTCTCGGCTTCAGGTGGTAAATTCACTGTATAAAGTATTATTTAAAAACAAATACCATAGTTACACACCTGCCCTGTGATAAAGTTCAAAGAGAAACAAAGTCATATTGATGCATTAGTCAATAATAAACACTTTCGAAGACAGCCCACCTTCTCTTTGGATTGACAACACATATACTCCTGGTGAAATAGGAAGAGGTTCTGTGATATGTAAACCATTCTTTCCATCTATATGTGCTTCATAAACCTTCTTACCAAGAAGCGAATGGAGAATTAGTGTTTTTGTTGTCATATCCTCTGGGAATTGTATGAAAAGTTGATTATTCCCTAACTGCATCATCTTTAAATCATCATTCAGTTGCTGCTTGATTGAATTCACAATCTCTTCCGGCGCATATGCACCAATGGAATGCACCTGCTTATCAGTTAATTTTCCAAAAAAGTCTCTATCACCAAGAGCAATTCCGAATTCCTTATTCAAATCAAGTCCTTTATCGGCAAAAGCAGAATTGCCGGCTATGCGATAGAATGACAATGAGTCAGGGGGTTTAGGAAAGTTTATGGGAGCAGCTTTTCCAAAACCTGATATTTCGGGGTTCGCAAATACACCCACGTCACGTCCATTGACTTTTTCGCAGTCAGGACATTCCGCTCTGAATCCCTCAAGTGATGAAATCTCTTTCCCATAACGGATCGAAACTGATTTGCCATTTGACCAATACCCATTTCCTTTGAAATGTGGTTGTTGACTGACAAAAGAAGGTGGCACATCGAGTAATTTTACTCCATCGGTGACAATAGCATTATTGTATGCTCGAATATTAGACATGACAGAACCATATTCTGTCAACTGCACAGCAGCAAAACTTGGATATGAATTTTTAGGTGCAGGTGTTGTGATGATTGTATTATTATGCATCACAAAACCATCCCATCCTGTATTCGGTGCAGTGAACATGGTCACGCTACTATTATTTGTTCTTGCATCATTCACACTGATAGAATATCGTAAAAGATTATTTCCCCAAGGTCTTGCACCATCAAAATTGCCAAAGAGATAACCCGCACCATCATTGTCATGTGAATAGCAGTATTGAATGATTGAATTGGTAACACCCCCATCGAGATCAAAACCTAGTCCATCGCAACCCTTCCCTTTTCCCGAAGAATTGTTATGTGATTCACAAAATTGAATAATCACATTATCTGCAGCATAGACCCATATACCACCCGGTCCTCCGCAGGCAGTATTTTCGGTTCCATTATTGTAAGCGCGAGAATATTCAATAATGGAAGAATCGATTTGTGACAATACAATACCACTTCCCTTATGTGTAGGTGCATCGTATCCTGTGATATTAAACACCTCGGTATTTCGTATGGTAAATCGAGAATGATGAAAGAATTTGGTATTCTGCGTATCATATGCGAATGACACAATACCATTTTCTTTGCAATCATGCACAGTACAATTATTGATCAGAACATCTTTATACCCTGATTGCACATCTTTGGACCATTCTGAATAAAACCGAATTCCACAATATCCAAAGTCTCGAATTTCAACATTGTTGATAGTGATATGACGAAGTTTTCCAGAGGGCTTATCGGAATAGAAAAACATTCCATCAGCATCTCTCTGAACATTTCCTCCCAAACCTTTGAAAACCATGTTATGAAATTCAATGCCTTGTCCATTCACAACTTTACAACCGATTTGTTTGGTGTTAATTGTCTGGATTGTGACTCTTCCCTGCCCATATGTTGTAAAGACAATTGGTTTTTCAGGATCATTCCCATCATTTGATTGCAATTCAAGACCGCCTGCAAAGTTGGAACCGCCTTCAAAGAGTATACTGTCCCCTGGAAAGAATGTCATATCATTGATTTTATCTATTGAAGTCCAAGCTGTTTCTTTTGATAATCCATCAGAATTATTACCTGATTTGTTCACATAAAATGTACGCGATTGTTTCGGCATGGATGATCCTTCACCAAAAAGAGCAGTCAAACCTTGAGCATACCAACGAGCGAGATAATCATTAGGGTGAAGTGAATTCGCAATGCAATGTTTTGCACCTTTTCTTTGAAAGATTGTTTCACTCAATGTTGTCATGTCAAGTACTGCAATACCCGGACCTTCAAGCGCTTTTAACATCTCCAAAAATCCAAACATCAGAGTGGCACCATTCGCAGGAGCTCCGACACCTTTCACATCAGGTATCATATTTCCGATTAGAATAAATTCAGCATTTGGAACATCTTTGCGAATTGTATTGATCGTACTTTCTATACTCGCTTTGAATTGTGCTTGCGAAGTCACGCCCCAAATATCATTCATGCCCATGTCGATAATCACAAGATCAGGAGTATTTCTATTGACCAAAGCACCAGCATAAGTCGCAAGCCAACCTGCTGTTTTTCCACCACAAGCGCTGTTTATTGAAGTCACATTTGAGCCATACTGTTCCCTCAACTGTTCGGCAAATAATTCAACATAGCCACGCATATATGGTTTTGTTGGTGGGAAGTTTTTGTCATCGCCGATGAACCCCGATACATTCAATCCCGCGGTAATGCTCATTCCTACGGCTTGCACTGTGATCGATTGTCCGCCGACAAGTTTCGAAAATGTTTTTGGCAAGAGTGCTTTTTTATTCTCAATGTCAATGTCAATATGATCATTGGTTCGATCAGCGATATAAGATACGCGTGTCCATGATGTATGACGTGTATTGATCAAACCATTCGAATTTCCATTACCTGTTTTTCCGGGCACTATCGAGACTGACTTCGATATCTCTGCAGATACTTGTTTAATAGTACGATTTTGAATGGTAAAGTCTTTATTGATTTCGAAAGAAATTGTTCCATCATAATTCTTGACAGACAAAATTGATTTGGGTAGATACATCAAGGTTGCTTCTGCACCGATATTATCCAACAATACCAATTCATCGATGATGGTATCGGATTTCCAAAATGGGAGGAGATATTGTCTTTGATCATAGGTTGGAATCAGAGAATTCGAATAATTAGGGAATTCATAGTATCCACCATTCGTAGGTGTCACAACAACCCAAGCCGCCTTAGCAGGAGACACAGACCAAACTGCTTCTGCCTGATTCACGCTTAGTAATTTTATATTCGAAGCATCATAAAACTCACAAGCCCCACCGGCATAATACATGATATTTGGTCGAGCAGGTACCGCTCCGGGAGGTTGGGCGTATAGGAAAGGAACCGAAAAAAGTATTCCGATAATATAGATTATTGAAGTAAACATAATGTTGTACCTAGATTTACAGTTCACTAGATAAATCTAGTATTTATTATTTTTCTTTGCAAGTAATGTTAAATTACTATAACTGAATCTTATCTAGTTGCGATGTCGCCCCGATTGGACAATTGCACCCCGAGCGGAGCCGAGTATTGTACCCCGAGCGAAGCCGAGGGGTGGTGGTTAAATATAAAGAAGATTTCTCGTCTCGGCTTCGCTCGAAGAGCAGTTTCAGACGACTGTACCCCGAGCGAAGCCGAGGTTTGTAACCCGAGCGAAGCCGAAATTGTACCCCGAGCGAAGCCGAGGGGTGGTGGTTATATATAAAGAAGATTTCTCGTCTCGGCTTCGCTCGACGAAAAGTTTATGAATCAAGCCGAAGTGTTGTACTTTTCATATAATAATTTACTCATCGAATCTTTAATTCCACTCTGCGATTTGTTGCTCTATTGCTTTCAGTTGTATTTGGAACTTTTGGTTTAGACTCACCATAGCCAACATAGATAAGTCTCTCTTTTGAAATTGATTTTGAAATCAAATAGGAATACACTTCAAAAGCTCTTTTTTCAGAGAGTGCCTTATTGGTCTCATCGGAGCCTTTATCATCTGTATGTCCTCCAATTTCAATTTTAACTGATGGATTTTCAGTTAAAATCTTGACAACACGATTTAATTCAAGAGATGATTCTTTTTTAAGCACCCAGCTTGCTGTTTCGAAGAAAAGATTGTTTAAGCTGATGGTTTGGCCAGATTCTACAGGTACAACAACTAGCTTCTGTTCAATCACAGTATACTCTTTCAAATCCGTAAGATCTATATTTTGACTTTCAGCAAAGAGTTTGGGGTAATTCCTGTTTGTGTTTGATACTTTTGAGTCAATAACTGATATCCCTTCCACAGATACATTGTTTTGGATAACAGTTGTAGAATTTATGATACTACTATTGTTGATTTTATTTTTGTTACCTGATTTACCTGATGAATTTTCTTTGCTAATTCTCTCTTTATTCATAGAACCAATTTCAAATGATTCTCCTGAACCAGCTTTTGCATCACTATTCAAAGTTGATTCTATACTGATTTCTGTAATTGGTATTGGAGTTATCCCATACTTTTTTCCTGAAACAAGAATGATTTGATATTCACCGGTTGCAGGATTGGTGTTAACAGAACCTAGTTGAATTCCGGTTTCCAAATCTTCATAGTTTACTTTTGCCAAAACAGGGGTATTATCTTTTTTATTCAAGACACTACCTTTGATGACTGCAACAGGTTTTGGTCTCATTTCTATTGGAAGACCAATTCTGAAGATATCATCTTTTCCATAGCCATCTCTATCTGAAGAAAAGTAAATAAAATCTCCTTTTGCAGGAATGACATAGAAATCATCTTGACCACTTGAATTTATTGTACTACCCAAATTTAGTGGAGTGGTCCAATTTGTCCACGAATCATCCAAACGACGGGACATGAACATGTCTTGTTCTCCATATCCACTATGTCCTGCACTAGAGAAATAGATCGTTTGACCATCAGCTGCCAAGAAAACACTTCCCTCTTCTTCCTCTGTATTAATGACTGATCCAAGATTTTTTGGCTCGGACCAATTCCCACTTGTGTCTTTTGTCATAACATAAATATCGTTGCCTCCCGATTTCCAAAAAAGAAATCGTCCGCCATAGGAATCATCTCTCTTTACTGACATGAGTAAGTATTTTCCATCAATGCTCAAACTACCATTGTGATATTTACCCTTCGACTTTAGATTTGGGATTTGTTGAGTTACGGGAAATGCCCAACCACGGCCATCAAATCTTGTGATTGAGGGATTATTACTACTTTCTTCATAATCATTATGCAGAAACAATTCCTGTCCATCTTGCGATACACTATATACCCCATTATGCTCAGAATTATTAAGTGGACTACGAATATTCACTGCTTTTGACCATTCTCCGAATGAATCAATCTTGGAGACATAAATGTCCTCACCTCCATATCCATCAGGTGTATAATTTCGACTGAAGTACATTGTAGAACCATCAGGACTAATAACCGGACCAAAATCAGGATATTCAGTATTAATATTATCACCCAAATTCTCGGCTCTTTTGGAAATCATTTCATTGTAAATTGTCGTTACCTGTGCAGCATATTTAGTATTCCCAAAATAATTCAAGAATCTTCGGTAATCGTTACTGTTCACTAATTGACCAACGCATTTACCAGCCAATTCATCACTGCAATCTCCACATACCTTAACCAATTCTATGCATTCATTGAGTGTTTTAGCATTATCAATCAATTCCCTTTTGAATATAGCAATGCTCGGTGATTTAGGAACAGCATCTATTGCCAATAATTTCTCCTCTTTTTTCAATGCCTTCGCTTTTGATTCTATATAAGTATCCACTAATTGACTATTTGGGAATATTGCAACAAATCCTGGTATATCATTGATGCTTTTAACCAACTCCATTCCCATCACTTCTAATGAGTTTTTACTTATATAACTAGGATTGGAATTGACCAATTGTGAGAGTTGCGGAAATGATCTACATAATTCCTTTATCTTAATCTCAATTTTGGCTTTATCTCCTTTTGCCAATGTGTTTGGGTATTTTGTTGCATACAGTAACCACTCATCAAGAGTTGTGGAATTCATGATCGTCTGCAAAGTTACTTTTGTACTGGTATCCACTTTTCTTGAATCTTTGTTGTCTGCTAATTGTATTTCCCTCTTCTCTGTAAATGATGCAAAACTTTGCAAGAAAAGAAAGAAAAATAAACTAACAAGCAGTTTAGTATTTCTCATCTCCCAATCCCTAAAATATGTATGTAAACAACTTGGCCCATAAATGAAACAACTGCAGAATTGTAATGCTTCCCTCTTAAATCCAAAAGATAACCCAAATGAGAATTACGATTTTGTTGTTTCAATTATTCCCGATTCCCAAAACTAAACAGTATTCAACAAAACATCTCTACTTATTTTCTACTCATTTGTCATTTTTTCTTAATTCATTGATTATGATTCAATGAATTCATCTCTTAGTGACAAATATGATTTAATCTGAAACATATCCTCTTTTGAGCAACTTGCAAACACTGATGAAAGATATGAACTCCATTTTTGATAGATGAATCAGGGGCTTGTGGGATGTCGCCCCGATGGGGCTAAGTGCGTCATTCCCCTCAGATGAGGGGTCGCCGAAGGCGGGGGTGGGAAAGACGTAAAAATCAAAATGAAAAATTGTAAATGAAATCGAAAATGATAAAGAGTCCCACCCCGCCCTTCGGGCACCCCTCGTCCGAGGGGAATGAAGAAATCCTTCATTTATCACTTCAACATTCCATACAACTTCTCAAGCGGTAGCCCAACCACATTATAATAACAACCATTGATTTTCGATACAAACACAGCGCCATAATCTTCTTGTATGCCATAAGCGCCTGCTTTATCCATCGGTGAACCTGATGCGATATATTGTCTGATCTCTTCATCTTGCAATTCCCTGAAATATACTTCTGTTCTTTGCACTTCAGATTTAATCTTTCCCGTATGTGATTCCACTATTGTGATACCTGTGAACACTTCATGCATGCGATTACTAAGTTGTTTTAACATGGTGAATGCATGTTCGGGATCAGTGGGTTTATTGAGAATTCGACCATCAATCACGACAATGGTATCAGCTCCAAGAATGATTGCTTTTGCGCCACCGATTTCCTCACGGATATATAATGCCTTTCTTTGTGACAATTCTCGAACATATTCCTGTGGTGGAAGCGCAAGCGAAACTGCATCTTCATCGATATCTGCCGGCAAAACGCTGAAATCGAGTCCGATCTGACTCAATAATTGTCTTCTTCGCGGTGATTGCGAAGCCAAAATCAATGGAAATGGAAGTTGTATCATTCGTTTATATCCTGAATCTGAGTTTATACTCTCTACATCATACCTGAAAACTGAGGGTAAATTCGTAATTTGTCACCATACATCGCTGAATCATTCACCCATCTGATTTTCGGAAAAATATTCGTGAATCTCATTGAATTACTCATGATGCCGGGCATAGGCATGCTCTTTGGTGCGATTCCAATTGAAGATCTGATGAGACGCAGAAATCGTTTCGAAGAGCTTTCGGCGAAACAAAGAATCAGTGTACAAGCCGTACATGCAGGATTAACAATGATCTCTGCCTTCATTGGCATGATGTTATTCGGTACTTTTTCCGCTGCAGCAATCGGCGCGGCCATGACGGCATTGTTCAGTACATTCAATCCATTTGCTCGATTCAGACATTCCGGCATCGGTGCCGTGTTGGGAGCAGCCCTCGCTGTAAGTCCATTTCCCATTTTGCTCTTTGGATTGATGTATGCAACCGGCTATGGCGTATTAGGCAAAAAACATGCAATCGGCATGATGAGTGGAATCTTGGGAACCATGCTTCTTGTTCCCACAGCGCCACATACAATATTGAAATCAATGCAGTTTGTTCCCTTTCGTGATATCACGGAACATACAGTCTTCTTCATCATTCTCGGTCTCACATTATTCGTGAAGAATCTGCCGGATATCCGCATCGTGATATTGGCTGCAATGCAAGAGAAATATTCTGATGAAGATTAATCATTGAATCGGAACTCGCTTCAAACGAATGCGCGTGTGAACGGTGTCCATGATGGCACGAAGTTTCTCGGGCTTTTGTGAATAAGACATGAATTTTTGACGGAACTCCGGTTCCTCCATGCCTCCTTCTTTGATGATGCGCAATACTTCAGCATTCCCTTGCGCTGTATCAGGAAATTTCTCGCGGGCAATCAAAATGCGAGCATATGTCTGAGCAAAATCTTCATCAGCATCGCTCCAATCCGAAGAACATGATGCGAAAATGAAGAGTTGTGCAATCGAAAACAGAAGCAAAACAAATCTCATGTTTCATGCCTTATGTGAATGACAATGCGTGAAACTACGAACTTGAAACGACATTATATTTACCCTTGGTTTAGATATGGCCTTTACTCAAAGAACAGTGAATTGCGGTGTCCTCCGCCCCGAACATGCAGGAACAGAAGTTGTGCTCAATGGCTGGGTGCATAAAAGAAGAGATTTCGGTAGCGTGACTTTTCTTGATATCCGCGATAGATATGGTATCACGCAAGCAGTCGTGGAGCGTGAAACCATGCCGGAAGTGGGAGAAATCGCCAAGGAATTACGCGCCGAATTTGTGGTCGCCGTGAAAGGTATGGTTCGCATGCGTGAAAATCCAAATCCGAATATCCCGACAGGATTGATTGAAGTACTTGCCGATGGTTTGGAAATCATCTCCCGCTCTGAAGTACCAATCTTCGAAATCAATGATGAGAATCTTGCAGGCGAAGAATTGCGCTTGAAATATCGCTATCTCGATCTTCGCAGACCAAGCCTTCAGAAGAATTTCATCACAAGAAATAAATTGTATCAACTCACGCATCGATTTTTTGCCGAGAATGATTTTATTGAAGTTGAAACACCGATTCTCACGAAATCAACTCCGGAAGGAGCTCGCGATTATCTCGTTCCTAGCCGTGTGCATAATGGTATGTTCTATGCGCTTCCACAATCTCCGCAATTGTATAAACAACTCTTGATGGTCTCCGGATTCGATCGCTATATGCAAATCGTGAAATGCTTCCGCGATGAGGATTTACGCGCTGATAGACAACCCGAATTCACCCAGATTGATGTTGAGATGTCATTCATCGAACAAGACAATATCATCGCATTGACTGAACAATTCATTCGCATGACATGGAAAGAAATTCTTGGACTGGATATTCCTGAAACATTTCCGCGTATGAGTTTTCATGAGGCAATGTCACGCTTCGGCAGCGATAAACCCGATCTTCGTTTTGAATTGGAACTTAAAAACATTACTTCCATCGTGAGCAATACTGAATTCAAAGTTTTCAATGATGCTCTTGCATTGAAAGATGGCTCCATCATCGCTCTCAATGCTAAAGGATGTGGTGCATTTTCAAGAAAACAATTGGATGAACTCACTGAATTTGCCAAGAAATATGGCGCAGGTGGACTCGCCTATCTGAAATGGTCTGCCGAAGGTGAATTGCAATCACCAATTCAAAAATTCTTGAGTGAAGATCATATTGTTTCTATTAAGAATGAACTTGCTGTTGAGAATGGTGATCTAGTGCTCATCACCGTGGGTGAATGGGAACGCGCTTGTACCATAGCAGGCGCTCTGAGACTCGAAATCGCGCGTCGTTCAGGCATCATGGAAAGTGTGAAAAATACTTTCTCATTCTCATGGATCACTGAATTCCCACTTCTTGAATATTCACCCGAAGAGAATCGTTATATCGCAAGACATCATCCATTCACCGCACCGATGAATGAGGATGTGCATCTACTCGATGAAGCTCCTGAAAAAGCTCGTGCAAAAGCACATGATCTTGTGATCAATGGCTATGAAGTGGCGGGTGGAAGCATTCGTATTCATCAAAATGAAGTCCAACAACGCATGTTCGATTTACTTGGATTCACACGCGAAGAAGCTGAAACCAAATTCGGATTTTTACTCAGCGCATTGCAATATGGCGCGCCACCACATGGCGGAATCGCATTCGGATTCGATCGCTTGTCGATGTTGCTATCCGGCACCGAAAATATTCGTGATGTGATTGCATTCCCAAAAACCACAAGCGCTCTCGCATTGATGGAACAATGTCCAAGTCCCGTTGCCAATGCTCAACTCGGCGAATTGGGCATAGCAATCGCAAAAGGAAATGCATAGTGAAACGCATTCTCATCATCCTTTCAATCATTGTCATTCTTGGTTTGCTTTATTTTATCAAGCCCGAGAAAACCGCAATGCCCGGAGGCGGTCCTGGAAAAGGTGCGAAAGGACCAAGCTCGGTGACATATATCATCGTGAAAGACACGCTCTTTTCTCGCTCGATAAAAGTCACGGGAAATCTCGCGCCACAGGATATGGTTCGCATCGCACCTGAAGTCGGTGGAAGAATTAGATCGCTTTCATTCAGAGAAGGTGCAAGCATCGGTAAAGGAGCAATCATCGCAAAACTTGATGATTCGGAATTGCAGGCGCAATTGACAAAACTCAAAGCATTGCTAGCACTTGCCGAGACAAATGCCAAGCGTGAAAAATCCTTATTGCTAGGTGGTGGAACAAGTCAGGAATTATATGACCGCGCCGAAAATTCTGTGACAACCATTCTCGCCGATATAGCAGTGGTCAAAGCGGCAATAGCCAAAACCGAGATCAGAGCTCCATTCTCGGGCATAGTCGGGATCAAGCAACTCAGTGAAGGAAGTTATGTATCTCCCGGAACCGTGATCACAGAACTTGTGAATACTCAACCCATTCGCATAGAATGTGCAGTGCCTGAACGCTATGCACGATCGATGAAAAAAGGAATGAATATCACATTTATTGAGTCGAGTGAATCGGAAGAAAACACCGCATCAATATATGCGATCAATCCTATCATTGACAATGCAACAAGAACAGTTGGCATCGTTGCTCATCACAAGAATGCCCAATCGCAATTCAAGCCGGGTGGATTTGTGGAAGTGCAATTACCATTAACAACGACTGAATCGACTATTCTCATTCCAACCGAAGCGGCTGTACCCGATATTCGCGGACTTCGCGTATTCGTACTTCAAAATGGCAAAGCTATTCCTCGTCCGATCATAACCGGAATGCGCACTGATGCTGCGCTTGAAATCGTGAAAGGACTTTCGATTGGAGATACACTCATCGTGAGCGGTGCTTCCCTCCTCAAGCCGAAAGCACCTGTCAAAGCTCAACCACATCGGATGTGATATGGAACAAACTAAGTACTTCACACCCGAAGAAGCCAATCGCACATTGCCTCTGGTTCGCAGCATCGTAACAGATATTCTACGCATTGGTTCTCAACTCAGAGATCGCATCACGCTTATCATGAAATCCGGTGAAGATCCACGCAATGATGAGTCTTGCATAGCATTTTCGGATACATTGAAAGAATTGCATGCAGAACTCGAAGAACTCGGTTGCGAATATAAAGACTGGAATTTTCAGATAGGACTTGTTGATTTTCCCGCCATCATTGAAGGACGCGAAGTACTTCTATGCTGGCGAAGTGATGAAGAATCGATAACTCATTATCATGGTTTCATGGATGGTTATGCAGGCAGAAAGACACTTCCCACACCATATCTCTTTGATGATTCAAATGAAGAGGATACAAAATGAACAATACTTTGATAGAACGCGAACAAGAAGTGATGTTTCAGAATTATCGCAGACTCCCCATTGAAATCGAAAGAGCGATCAGTAGCGAAATTTTTGATACTTCAGGAAAACGATATCTCGATTTTTTGAGTGGAATTGCCGTCAATGCACTTGGACATTCGCATCCCGGAATCATTGAAGCCGTAAAAACTCAAGTAGAGAAATATCTTCATGTATCGAATTTCTTTTATCAAGAGCCACAAATCAGATTGGCTGAGCTCATCACTGAAAAAAGTGGATATGAGCGCGTATTTTTCAGCAATTCAGGTGCTGAAAGCTTCGAAGGAGCCATTAAAATTGCACGACTATGGGGGCATGCTCACAATAAACATCAAATGATTGCATTTCAAGGCGGATTCCATGGCAGAACCTATGGATCTCTAAGTTTAATGGATAAACCGATTTACAAAGAGAATCTAGGTCCATTCCTTCCAAATATGAGCGTGATTCCCTTCAATGATATTGAAGCTTTGAAGCAGGCGGTGAATGATGATACATGTGCTGTGGCACTCGAATTCCTCCAAGGAGAAGGTGGAATCACCCATGCAGACCCCGCTTTTGTGACCGAACTCATGAATCTCAAGGATCAATTTAATTTTCTCATCATTGCAGATGAAGTGCAATCAGGTGTGGGAAGAACAGGATCTTTATTCTTTTTTGACAAATATCTGATCAAGCCAGATATCATTGTGATGGCAAAGGGAGTTGGTGGTGGATTGCCTCTTGGAGCTATCGTCACAAATAATGATTTGGCGAAATTGATCGATAAAGGCCGTCATGGGACAACATATGGCGGAAATCCTCTTGCTTGCGTGGCAGGAATTGTTGTCATGGAAGAATTGTATAAAGGCGTAATGAGCAATGCCCGTGAAATGGGTTGCCATCTCAAAGATGTTTTGCATCGAATTAAGGATGCATTTCCGGAATATATCTCGGAAATTCGCGGTTGCGGATGCATGCAGGGAGTGGTTTTGACCTTTGAATCGGCACCACTTGTTCAAGAATTACTTCATAATGGCATAATAGCGAATGCCACAGCATTGAATGTGCTTCGTCTTCTGCCACCACTCACAATTACCAAAGCCGAGATTGATGAATTTGGGGTTGCTCTCGAACAATCTCTGCAAACCCTTATTTCAAAGGGAGTTCCGAAGGCATAATTTCTTTGGTCAAATGCCCTTTTTCCCGTACTTTTGTGGCTCACTGATTGTCACATGGCGATATTATGTTTGAGAGTTTACAGTCAAAATTGGAATCTGCTCTGAAGGTTTTTCGAGGTCAATCGAAAATCACTGAGGAGAATATCAAGGAAGCATTGAATGAAGTGCGTAATGCATTGCTCGATGCCGATGTGAATTTTGCTGTCGTAAAAGATTTCATTGAGACGGTACAGAACAAAGCTGTTGGTTTGGAAGTCAAAGGAAATATCCTTCCCGGCCAGATGATCGTGAAATTGATACATGATGAATTGGTTGCTCTGATGGGCACCGGAAAAGCTGAGATCAATTTTTCTTCTCAGCCTCCTACGATCATCATGGTAGCGGGTTTACAGGGTTCAGGTAAGACCACATTCTGCGGTAAGTTGGCATTACATCTCAAGAAGAAAGGTCGCCAGCCGATGCTTGTTGCATGTGATATTTATCGTCCTGCCGCGATTGATCAATTGAAAATGCTTGGAGAGCAGGTTGCTGTTCCCGTGTATTCAGCCGAAGGCAAAGATCCCGTTCAGATTGCGAAGGAGTCTTTGGGAGAGGCAAGAAAATTTGCTCGTGATGTCATCATCGTCGATACAGCCGGTCGTTTGACCATAGATGAAGAGATGATGCGCGAGGTTGAGAATATCAAAAAAGAGATCAATCCTCGTGAGATTTTGTTTGTTTGCGATGCGATGACGGGACAAGATGCCGTCAATACCGCGAAGGCATTTCATGAGTCATTGAATCTTACCGGTGTTGTGCTTACCAAGTTG
The DNA here is from genome assembly GCA_002293005.1 of Ignavibacteria bacterium UBA961. Lineage (GTDB taxonomy): Bacteria > Bacteroidota > Ignavibacteria > Kapaibacteriales > UBA961 > UBA961. The sequence continues at coordinate 16,082 of DBCJ01000028.1, forward strand.
GATGGTGATACACGCGGTGGTGCGGCATTGTCCATCAAACAAGTTGTAGGACAGCCGATCAAATTTGTTGGTGTCGGCGAAAAAGTCGATGCTCTCGAGCCATTCCATCCTGATCGTATTGCATCACGCATACTCGGCATGGGTGATATCATTACGCTTGTTGAGAGAGCTCAGCAAGAGATTGATGAGAAGGAAGCGGCTAGGCTTGAAGAAAAAATTCGCAAGAATCAATTCACGCTTCAGGATTTCTTGGAGCAATTGCGGGTAATCAAGAAAATGGGTTCATTGAAGGATCTTCTCGGCATGATCCCCGGAATGGACAAAGCGATGCGCAATGTACAATTGGATGACAAAGCTTTCAGTCGTGTAGAGGCAATTATTCTCTCCATGACAGGTGAAGAGCGAAATAATCCAAGAATACTAAGCGGATCGCGCAGAAGACGAATTGCAATGGGAAGCGGTTCATCCATCGCGGATGTCAATCGTTTATTATCACAATTCGAGGATATGCAAAAAATGATGAAGTCTGTTTCACAGAGTCAAAACAACCCTGTACAACGTCTTCGCGGAATGAAAATGCCGAATTTCAAAATACCAACCGGCTTCAAACGCTGAAGCACCGGATTTTTTCACCCTTAACCTGAGTAGGGTATCTCAATGGTAAAACTTCGTTTGCGCCGTAAAGGTCGCAAAAAAGCACCAACCTATGACATCGTTGCAGTTGACAGTCGTGCACGTCGTGATAGTGATTTTCTTGAACGCGTTGGATATTATGATCCAATGAAGCAACCATCAACGGTTTCTTTCCATCACAATAGAGCCATTTATTGGCTTAATACTGGTGCGCAACCAACAGACATCGTTCGCTCTCTTTTGAGTGCAGACGGCGTAATGCTTCGTCGCCAAATGGAATTCAAAGGCAAGACAGCCGAAGAAATCGAAGCAGCTGTTGCACAACACAGAGATCATGCAATTGCTCGCTATTTGAAAAAGCAAGCTTCACGCAAAGCTCGCAAGAATGCGCCTCCGGTTGAAGCAGCTCCTGCAGAGGAAGTTGCTCCCGTTGTTGCAGCTCCCGCAGAGGAAGTTGCTCCCGTTGAAGCACCTGCAGAAGAAGTGTCCAATTCAACAGAAGGCACTCCATCAGCAGAACCATCAGCAGAGCAAGCAGAAGGTTGATAGAATTTCATTGATAAGAATTCAAAGGTGTGATCATGTGATCACACCTTTTTTATTTGGACATGCGTTTGCGAAGCTCTGTAATTTTCATCGAAACAGACTCTTGAAATTGCACTTGTTCTGCCTCAATATCAGCTAGGATTTGTTCATTAGATAACTCTTTCATGCCATTCGATGCTTTATCATTTGCATGTTCTTTATGGGTTGAATCAAGTTCTGCAACAATAACGCCGACAAAGAGATTCAAAACAACCATGGCAGCTATCAATACGAAGCTGATGAAGTAAATCGGGGAAAGATAAGGATGTGGATGAACTGCGTCAAGTTTGGCATTTTCAGTCATATAATCAGACCAACCGTCTCCGGTCATGATTTTGAATAATGTCAATAAACTTGCGGGCAATGAACCGAAATCAGTCGGTAAATTCTCACCGAACAAGAAGGTTCCTATAACTCCATAAGTATAAAAGAGAATTGCCATCAAAACAACAACAACCCAAAGTGAAGGTAAGCTACGAAGAAGAGTATCAACAATTACGCGTAATTGAGGTAGCATTTCAATGATACGAAGGACCCGCAATGTTCGAAGCGATCTGAATATTCGTAGTGTTCTCGTGGCCAATACTGCTTCATAAGAACCCATGTCGGCCGTAATCAAAAGTGGAACAAAACCAATGAGTACGATGAATACATCAAAGAGATTCCAGCCATTTGTGAAATAAGCCATCATTCGACCAATTGCATTATTGGATACTGTAAATTCCCCCGCCGGATCAGAATTCACTTTCGCATATGCATAGAGCTTGATAAGTACTTCAAAAACGAATATATAATGTATGGCCATATTCGCGATATGGAATTCATGCATATATGTCTTCAGCAAATGCATGTCTGTCTCAAGACCGGCAATGACCGCAGAAAACAAAATCACAATAATGATTCCATTGTCAAACCAATTCGGTTTGTGAAATCTCATCTTGACCAATAATGGCCATTCCATCCAAGCAGTATGATTTTTCTTATCAATAAAAAAATGAAGCAGTCTATATAAAATATTCGTTTCTTTCATGTGGGTATACGGATTCAGAAAATGATCAGGACTTCTTTCTTCTCTTCAGTTCTTCGATGATTGCATTCATTTCTTCATCGAATTCATTCTTATAATTCTGCAAGCGGAGTAATAATCCATCATCAGTTTCATGAAGCATTTTTTCACCATTTTCTTCCTGCAAATGTCTTTTGCGAGTATCATCCATTTCAGCGATGATGATACCCACGAATAGATTCAAAATGATGAGAGCACCCACCAATACGAAACTACAGAAATAGAGTGGCGAGAGTAATGGATGCGGATGCAAGCAATTATACATGTTTGCTTTCATCAAATCAGACCAACCATCGCCGGTCATCACCTGGAATAATGTCAAAACAGCTTGGGACAAACTTTCAAAATGTTGAGGATCATTTTCTCCAAAAAGGAATACACCGATCACGGCATAGGAATAATATAAAATACCCATCAGCATGAATACTTGCCAAAGTGTCGGAATGCTGTGGAGGAGTGTTTCAACAATAGTGCGTAATTGTTTGAATCTGCCTATGAGTCTCAACACTCTGAGAGATCGGAGAGATCGAAAAATACGAAGAGTTCTTGCTGCGAGGACAGCTTCATAGGTAGCTTCATCATGCGTGATGAGAAGTGGAAGGAAACCAAGCAGCACAATGAACAAATCAAACATGTTCCAGCCATCTGTGAAATATAATCCAATATTATCACGATATGCATATAGTTTAACAATGATCTCAATAACGAAAATATAATGAATGATGATGTTTGCCAGATGTAATGGATCATGGAAAGTCAACATCATTGTTTTGTCAGTTTCAATACCAACAAGAATTGCTGAAAGTAGAATGATGCCAAGAATAAAATTATCAAACCAATTTGATTCATGATTTCTGATTTTATACGCTAGTTCGCTAAGCATTGTTCGAAAGAAAATAGTGAATAAAAAAAGGCACGACCAATATAGTTCGTGCCTTGCAACATTACAAATTCATTACTTACACTTTACACAGCAATCAGGGAATGCATAGAGATCGGGTCTCAAATTGATGAGACGCACAGATACATCCACACGGCGCACGCCATCGAGATCATAATAGCTATTTTCGCTGCGCTTATATTTTGCAACTTCAGGATTGACGGAAGTATCAACATATTTCCCTTCTGCCATGACAATGATCCGAGCTTTTTTGACTTTTTGATCATA
>DBCJ01000028.1:19604-30503 GCA_002293005.1 Ignavibacteria bacterium UBA961
AAGAGTGAATCTTTAGACAATTCATTCATCACAGCTTTATACCCATAATAAGCGCGAAGTTTGGACAATGTATCATTGTCCTCACCAATCAAGGATGCGCCTGATTTGATATCGATGGCTTGTGTATTGGTAAATTGATATTTCACTGTATCAAATGCACTTGAAATATATTTCACCTGTTCATCGGAAATGAATGTTCCATTACCGATTGGACGAATATCTGAATATGCTGTCATGGTGATGATCACTTTTGCAGTATCATTCTTCTCATAAATCTTCCAGAAATTCTTGAGAAGATCGGAAGTGGAATCCACCATATTACGAATATTGCGATCGATGATTTTGGCCTTTTCACGATAATCGGTGCGACGCATTGTCATGAGATCAGAGCGATCCAAGTCTCCGCGATTACCCCAATATTTATTGCGATAATTCAATTCCACCCAAGAAGCTTCTTTCAAATCACCTTCACGAAGTCTTCTCATATGTTCAGTATATCCTTTCGATGTATTCACTTCCCAGAAGGCAGTTTGGAAATATGGAACATTTCTTTCTGCACCGAATACAATTACGGAATCTACAGATAAGCAACATGGAGATTGACCAAACTGTGCATAGAGTCTGATGGTATCATTCACAATATTTGTTTTGCATGAATCTTCGGCTCTCACCATAGCGCGTGGGATGCGGAGTGGCTCAAAGCGTGTCAAACCGGATGCGATTGATTGCACCGTGCTCGCAACATAATTTGTGTCATAAGAATATGTTGTGTCTTTATATGCAATTGATTTCGTGAAGATGGCTTTTCGCAATGGTGGAAGCGAATCCACAAATGTGATGGTATCTCTACCGATGCGGAGTCTTCTCGTGTCCACGATTTCCATGCGTTCATTGAATTTCTTTCTGAGTGGTCGATTTTCAAATTGCTCAACCATTATCGTGTCAAAGAGTCGAGCAATGCGTTGCGCTTTCACCGTTTTATCTTGCACCAAAGAATCATATTGTTCTTTGCGTGATTTGTCTTTGATGGAAGCAATTGTTCTTGAAATCACCATTCCATTATAATTGGTGATGACCGGACTGCGATCCTGACATGGTTTCTTGTCATAAGCTGAACGACCCATTGCTGTGAAAAGAATGCCATCGGGTCTATTCATCATGGAATCTGCAGGAATATGTAAAGAATAGGTATTCCCTTTTCTCTCAACTTTTCCGGCAATATCACTCATGATGGAAATAGAAGCATCTTTTACTGTCGTATCATTTGTAGCATTGTCAATCACAGTAACATTATAGGTGATTGCGCAAGGCTTTGGGGGTTGAACGCAAGGATATGCTGGATCGCATGGTTCACATGGTGGACATGGCTTTGGTGGCTCAATTCCACAGAAGAATGTTGCCTCGCTACGATAAAGATCCAGCTTACCCATTTCTGCTTTCTTTGCTTCTTCAGGATTTGATTTTCCGAATCGATTAGAAGAATAGAAAAATACATCTGAGATGGTATCACTTTCCAATGACGGAGCTTTGTATCGAACATAAGGGAACAATTCATCATGTTCAGATCCAATATCATTGTCTTCACTTGCGAGAGGAATCACATCATCTACTGTAAAAGTAGGTTGATTTAGATTCTCAGAAATTGCGAAAAAATCAATATCCAAGAGTGCATAATAAATATCGTAATTCCCTGCTCTATTTGAAGAGAAGATCAGATGCGGAGTCCCATCTAGACAATACAGAAATGGTGAATACTCATTAAATGGCGTATTGATTTCTTTTTTCCCTTGAAGTATGGCAAGATTGACTGGTTTACTCCAATTACTTGATCCATATTTTCGGAATGCGACAAACAAATCAGCATTACCTTTTCTTTGAACACCACCAAAAGTATAGATAGCATTTTCATATGGCGCGGATAATCCACCATTTGTATCTACACGATCCGAACTGAATACAATCATCTCAATTCCGGATGAAGAATGGAGAGCAATTGTTGGATGAGAATCCCATGCAGTACTATTTAATTCTTCAATATTTCGGATGAAATCATGTTCCACGCTTTCTTGACGAAAAACTTTTTCGAACAAATCGCTTCCACCTTTTATATCTGCACCGCTCAATTCAAAAAAACGAGCGGTTTGCTTATCTGGAACACCTGATGAGGCAAAAACAAATGTTTTATTCCCTTTGAACTCATTTGTTTGAACAACTCCACCGATATGATGTATCGCTTTATTGTTCAACATCGCAAATGATTTCCTTTCAGCAGTTGAATCTACTTGATCAAATCCTGATAAAGGAATGACATAAATCTGTTCTCTTTTACTTCTGTTTGAAGTTACGATGAGCGTATCGCCTTCTTTTCCAATAGTTCCGACAATTGCAGGCGCGAAATCATCGGCAGGAGTATTCACTCCTTTTCCAAAGAGGATTGAGGGTTTTGTAATCTTTATTTTTTTTGTTTTCTCTTGTGCTTGGAGTGAATCAATTGCGAATCCACCAACACAGAGGATGAGTGCAAGTATGAATGTTTTCATAGATTTCATAATGGATCGCAAGTGGTACAAGAATTAACAGCTTCACTAAATTTAAATGTCGCACGCAGTAATTGCGGAGATAATATCCCTGTTCGTAAATTGGAAACTAATACATAGAATTTTACCCCATTCACTGCTTCATAATAGAACACCTCACCAAGTCGTAAATCTGATGTGTAAGTGTCCAGATTTCCCGCAATTGATCTCTTGAAAGGAGGAAGTATGAGTCCGGTATTCTTGGCAGTGGGCCAAGGGGCGGGATATGTATATGTTGGAAGCAATGGATCCGGATGCGTCGCAATAATGGAAAATGAAGAACCATTATTCGTTTCACCGTATGAAATTGCTTGTTGTGTATATTGTTCGCATAGTGCATTTGCATTCAATTCATTTTTTTTATTATTGATCCAAGTCTCAAAAGCATTGGCATCATCAAAAGGAATAAATTCATTCAACCGTAAAAATTTACCACGCATTCTTAATCGCACAGTGGAATTCAATACATTAAGATTATCAATGAGAATGGTATCAACAAGAAAATCACCTTCCTGAATGGAATTGGGCGGTTGATCAAATCTATATGTGGTTGTATAACCCGGGAGTGGAAATGCGTTTTCCGTAAATTGCCAAGCTCCCTGATTGAATCTAGAGTCATTGGGCAATGATCCCGATGAAACAAAGGATGCCGGAAATCGAAATGTCGCGATATTAAATTTAGCATCTGTTATATCTGAGTTGAAAACCGCTACCGTGCCTTCACGAACCAGTGTTTCCAATGAGGTAGGCGAACCTGGCTCTGGAGTATAACAGCCGCCAAGCGAAATCAAAGTCATGAAAGCGATTATTGATAATATATATTTCATTAGTACATCACTCCTAATCTCAATTGAAATGTTCCCATGCGTCGAGTTCCCGGCACATTGTTAAAGCCAAGTAATGAATATGAGTCACCAACTGCTATATCACGATAGCCAAGATCAATTTCAATATCCATATTCTTCATGACCGGTATATCAATACCAACACCGAACCCATATGAAATTGGTAATGACCAATTCATGTCTATCTCTCCATTTGTTTGTGCATCCCTGATTCTTGCAGAGCATTCATCGCATTCAAAACCGAGAGACATTGACAATGCCGCAAGCGAAGCAGCATCAAAAGCGAGACCCAATTCATTGTACACATAGGGTTTCATACAACCGAAAATTGCCTTAAGAATTCCATCGCTTTCTACATCCTCGCGAACGGGTTTATTTGCTTCATCGCCATAGACATCCACGTAAAGGAAACTCTTGTTTTCCTTTCCTTTTTGAGAATTCTTTACAGGAACAAGATAATGTCTAGTGGTCAGCAAACCGATTGGTCTATTCACAAGCGGCATATCGGCTAATATGTCATTAGGCTTAAATTCACCGGCATTTATCGTGGCTATTCCCTGAACATAAGTCAAACCCAATGCCCAGCGATAGTCCTCACCAAGTCGAATACCAGCTGTGAGATCACCTCCAAATTGGAGGCGGTCAATAGCAGGATTTCCAATAAGTGAATTGCTAATTACTCTATCGGCAAATGAAGTTCCACGAATATGTCCCGCAGCCCAGAAATCAGAATAATCTCTGTCGAAACAGGAAAAATTAAATCCCGCATTGATTCCAAGTGCTAGTTTTAGCGAAAGATCAAGCCCCACACCAAGCGAAAAAGGTTCACAATTACATGGTTTATTCAATACATCAACAATAGGAATTGAACGGATTTCAGGAATCTGTTTTGTGACATGGAAACTTTCCACGAGATTGAATCCACCCAAACTATCGGTCTGTATATCCGGAAATAGAGAAGGAATGCTCTCAATATGCTTCATTGGAATGAGCATCCCATTTCCTGTCACCTTATTGTCAACCTTATCTTTAAAGGCAAAGACCGTGTCAATCGGATTATTTGCTGTATCACGCAAGATTTGAACATATTCAACATATCCGCGTAAAGTGCGACCATCACGATTGACATTTCCTGAAGATTTTTGAAAATACTTTTCAGAAACCTCAGGCTTGATACGCACAGCATCTTCGTACAAAAGTCTCTTCTTTTCAGCTTCTGTGAATTTTGGACCACTGCATCCGGTGAGTATGAGCAATGTGAAGCCCATCATCAATAAGAGGGTTTTGTGTAATCTCATTTACCACCTCCTAATGGAATACCAAGATGCACCATGCCTGAAAGACCCGATAAGTGTGGTCTATCAAGATCTCTCAACATATTGAAAGTGGTATATCTGGCAGATAGCGTGATGAACCAATCACAACAGGGATTCTCATAATTGAAGAGATATCCTGCCTCAAGTGTGCCAGGCATGCCAAGGACGCCTTCATCATCATCACCCGTAATTATTGAAATTCCCGTACCAAATCCAATATACAATGGAACATTAGGTGCATCCCATGGGAACCACCTAATATTTGCTTGAATATTTACAACATTTGGGAGAGAATAAATACGAGGACTGGTATATTCCAAACTGTCTATGGGACCATAATACCCATAATTCACGGTGAATACCGGCCACATATTACAAAACTTGTGAACTCCATATTGGAATTCTCCGTGCAAACCAAGGTCGCTTTGCTCGGGAAACTGTGTTTGAGGCATGGCAGCGCCCAGACCAAGTCCCACGAATGTTTGCCCATTCGTAGTCTGGCTCATAAACCACATACACAGAAGCATGGAAAGGAGCACTTTCTTCATGTATCTTCCTATAAAATGACTATTCGCTATATCCTATTATATATTCAAGTCTTTGCGAAATCTCTCCCAAACTCGTTGCCCGTCTTGAATTCATATCAATGTGTTCCGCTCATTGCACCCAATAGGCCCCGGAATCTAATTCATCGATTGTGTAAATATAGGGTAATTGACAGTTGAGAACAAATACTGTGGAAAGAAGAACAGCCACTTTTCGGGGTGGCTGTTGAAGTGTTTATCGAAGCATGGTCGCTATCTCTGATGCAACCTTGGCATTGTACTCGAATGTGAGTTTTTTGTGATTCACCAAATCCATGACGGTTCCAATCCAACACCAACCACATGTGAGTAAATGCACAATACCCGAGCCAACTTTATCCAGGAAAAATCTGTGCAAACCGGGGAGAAATACCATCGCCACGATGATCATGATCAAAATCATGCTATTATCTCGTCTTCTCTGCGAATATGCCAATGCAAATTGCTGGGCTTCCGGCTCAGTCAATTGATCGAAAATGGCTTGAACAAACATCAATTCCTGCCCCTCAATCGAGGGCAAATAAGTCATGGCTTGTGGCATGAGAGTTAACCTTTAGAAATGTTAATTACTGTAAGTAAAAGCAAAATTACTTCACTTTACGTAATCAATTTCATAAAGTTCCTTACTACTCCTAAAATTGTAAAAATTTCCTCTTGGATAATACATTGGATCCTGCCATTCATACAGTGAAATTGATGGTATTGCACTTTTGTCTTTTGAAGCAATTGCCTCTTTCCCAAGTGATTTACCAATACAAAAACTTCTTCCAATATCTGAGTATCCATTTTCTCTGGTATAATCATTATTCACCAATACGATTACATTTTGATATAATGGAAATGACTCATTATCGGTTTGAACTGTGTTTCCGTCTCGATAGCTTATCTTATATTTACCTGTACTCACCCGCTCTTTGATAAAATCTCTATTCCCATTCATTGCCCAACGATAATTATATACAATGTCTATTGTTGAATCAGCATTAATTGTTGCTATTACTTGAGTATAATCTTTTTCAGAAGATCCAAATTTAAGAACTGTTCCGGGTTTTAATGTAGTTAGATCAATTTCTTGATTAATACGATTTCTAACTTCAATTGATGATTTTTCAGAGTACATTTCTTTGGTAATCATACCTGAATCGATTGCAATCTTAAGTTTGGAATCCTCTTTATTGATTTCAACCTGAGCAACTCCAGAGGAATCTTCTTCTTTGTCTCCATTGATTGCAACTACGATTGCTGCTATAATAATTACCCAAAACCACCATTTTTTGTACATAGGTGTTTTTTCTTCTTCACTCATAGATTTCTCCACTGTAAAAACATACAATTAACTGTTTGCTTTAAATCAATTAAGCACTGACTTTGTTTTGATATTGTTCTTTCAATTTGGTTGAAAAGAGTTGTATGGCTTTATCTTTTGCCTTATTTGTGGCAAATTCGGGCAGACCTAATTCATCAACATGGACTTTTAGATTTTCTTCATAAAATCCATCAGCCAATTCTTGAAAATACTCATCACCTGCATCAGACTTTGCTTCTACTTTATCTGCAGATATTTTCTTTTTATTAATCATTTCACTTGCAAGATTACCTATGTACATAAGTTTAAGGCTAATGCCGAGTACAGGCACCCAGCCCAATAGTGTAACTAGTAACTTCATATAAACTCCATTCCTACTCATTTGGCTTTTCGGATCCGCCCCGTTTTTATGGTGGTAACCGGTCTCCACTTACATTCAAATGGTTTTTACTTTATAATTTTTCCTCATTTCTTCGCCACCTGCACTGCATGATCATTCAACATTTCTTGCAATTCCACATAGCGTTTGAGGATTGAAGAATCTTTGATGCATTGTCTGGAGCGATTATCCCATTGTCCTATCTGCCCGACCATGATTTGAAAGTCGGCGATGATTGTTTTGTCTTTCGGATTTTGTTGAAAGCGTTTTATGAGGGTGATATAATTCTTCACCCATCCCTCATAATCTTGGAGGAATTGATCACATTCATTGATGACATTGGTCGTATCTTTTATCGACCCTTTTTCTTTGTCGGCAATTCTATTCTTGGCTTCTTTACATCCCGAACCCAAAAAGCTCATCGACACAATACAAAGACCTAGTATCCATTTTCCCATAGAATACCCTTGAGTGTTGGTGGCTCAACTTACCATGAGCAAACAAAACAAACAAAGGAAATCCTTAAATATCAATGATTTGAGTGGATTTTAAGTAGTGTTTTCACAATAATGGCGAGATTATTCCCCGATTTCTTTTGCCTCGATAATCACTGTTCGATTATAGAATCTACCCTCCGGTGATGCATTAGGCGTTCCTTCATAAGCACTGTTTCCTTTTATAATTGAAGGATCCGCTTTTAAAAGAACACCAACGGCCTTTGCTCTTTCAAGTGCCAATTCCGCATTGCGTTTTGCATCTCCGAACATATCGGTTGCACCAAGAATGGATGTGATTTTGATACCTTTTGTGGATTGAATCTCTTCAATCACGCGCAAATTTCTTGCATTCAGAGATGATGCGTCAAAATCAAATAAAATGAGTGAATATCGCTTCACTCTATCATTACCAACTTTACCAATTGTTCTATCATTCAAGATTCTTTGATATTTCACTGGCACAATCACATTTGATGTATGCGTGCGGCCTGCAGTATCAACCACATTATACCTAAATCTAACTGAATCTTTTCTTCTACCTATCTTGCCCGGAATTGGTTTCCATGTTCTATTAATGAAAGTATCATGTAATCCTAACTTTTCTTCGAGAACATTGGTATCATTCATAATACTGAGTCTCCAACGATCTATCATTGTTCCTGAAATCATCCTGCCTTTCACGGTGATTTCATCCGGCTCAACCGAAACTGCGGAATCAATGATGGTCAATACTTCAAATATGGATGGATCGCTGAACAATAATTCCACTCTTCTATTCTCAGCCAAACCCTCTGGATATGCCATATTGGAAGGATTATCGGGAATCGGTTTGGCAATGACATTAATTCTGCTTGGATCAATATTCCATGCTTTTTGCAGATAGTTTGCAATATTCTCTGCTCTCTTTTTCGAAAGAACAATATTCTTCTTTTCTATTCCCCCACCGGATGTCGTTCCTGTTATCGTGATGGTCAATTTCGGATTATTCTTCAGTCTGATTCCTGCCAAATTCAACACATGATGATATCTGTCCAATACATCCACATTCATCAAAGATTGCTCATTGAAGTCCTTGGTCTCATCCACATTCAATTGCTTATAGCGGACAGGAATATCAGATGTATTATCATCAAAAAAGACATAAGGCAAAATTGGTTGCACCACACGATCGAATCTCTCAATCAATTTGATTGACTCAAGTGTATCCACACCACCTGTCTTTGACACTTGCAATGATGTCATCAATTCAGGTAATACTATAATCACCGGCGGCGGAGGTGGCGGTGGTGGTGGTGGCGGAGGTGGTGGTGGTGGTGGCGCAGAAACAGTCATTTCATGAGATGACCATAAAAGTGATAGTCCAGCACGAATCCCCATGACATTCCATGATGTTTCCTCTGATAATTCAGAGAACACAGTGAATGCACGAATTTCGGGAGCAAGTTTTATTGATTTCACGGAATTGAGTGGCAATTCATATGATATGCCTCCAATTGCACCAATCAAGATTGCAGGTGCACCGGGAATATCCCCCGATAATTCATTGCGAATGCGATTGAAACCATCAAAAGTGCCGGGGAATACAGTTTCTCTTTGGGAAAATTGCATTGAGAGTGGAAGGCCAAGCCATGCACCCGCAGAAAGTTTCAATGATCCAAGAGCCAAATAGAATTCAGGTTCTAGAGACATGATGCCGAGTGAGGTTTCCATGGTATGTGTGATGGTTGCGATTCCCTGTTGCGACATCACATATTGTTCTTCGCTGGAAGTAAATACACCATTAAGTCCATTATATCCGAGTCTTAAACCAAATCCATGATTTGATGACATAGCATATTGAGCAAGCAATCCAAATGTACTACCAATATTTGAAGCAGAAGTATATTCAGGACAACAACTTGGAATCCCCTTGAACCCTGAGAAAGATGCGCTATGCATATTCATGCCGGCAGAGCCATAAACCCCGATACTGATTGGGTCAATTGTGATGATCGTATCACGCTTAGAGGCAAGCTCTCCCTGTCCCATCAAGGGATAGACAAAACAGCTCAAAAAAGCCATGATATGAAAGAAGGTTGCTTTCACTCGATCAAACAAATATCCTACAATACATCATTCCCATTCTATCGTAGCGGGAGGTTTACTTGATATGTCATATGTCACGCGATTAATTCCCCGCACTTCATTGATGATGCGATTGCTCATCTTGGCAAGCACATCATATGGCATGGGAAACCAATCAGCAGTCATTCCATCAACACTTGTCACGGCGCGAAGAGCACAAGTGTTTTCATAGGTCCGTTCATCACCCATCACTCCAACGCTTTGCACGGGCAATAATACTGCAAATGCCTGCCAAATATCATTATAGAGTCCGGCATTATGTATCTCTTCAAGATAGATCTCATCTGCCTTGCGAAGAATATCTGCGCGTTCTTTTGTCACTTCACCCAGCACGCGAATGCCGAGTCCCGGACCAGGAAAGGGATGTCTGTCGATAAACCAATCGGGAATCCCCAATGCTCTACCCACAGTACGAACCTCATCTTTGAATAATTCTCTGAATGGCTCAATGAGACTGAGATGCATTTCTTCGGGAAGACCACCCACATTGTGATGGGATTTGATAGTGACCGATGGACCATTCACGCTAACCGATTCAATCACATCGGGATATAGCGTTCCTTGGGCTAGGAATTTCGCATCACCGAATTTTTTTGCTTCTTCATTGAATACATCAATAAATGCGGCACCGATGATTTTTCTTTTTTTCTCGGGATCAGTCACGCCTTCCAAACGACTGAGAAAGAGATCAGAGGCATCCACGACATCAATGCTCATATCGAAGTTCTTGCGAAACAATGCTTCGAGTTTTTTGCTTTCATCCAAGCGCATGAGACCGGAATCTACATGAATGCAATGCAATTGATCGCCGATGGCTCGATGCAAAAGAACGGCAACCACAGTGGAATCAACTCCGCCGGACAAACCGCAAATAACACCACCACTTCCCACTTGCTTGCGAATGGCATCGATTTTGGATTCAATGAGATTTTCCGGACTCCAATCGGATGGACATCCGCAAATATCATGAACAAAATTCGAGAGCATTTTCTCGCCATCTTTTGAATGATGCACTTCCGGATGGAATTGTACTCCGCGTATATTTCGCTTCTCATTTCTGATTACGCAAATTGGAGCATTATCAGTATGTGCAATGATCTCAAAACCATCAGGCAATGCGGTGAGTGAATCACCATGACTCATCCATACGATTGAATGAGCATCAATGCCTTTGAACAATGCATCATTTTTGTCGATACGCAATTCCGCACGACCAAATTCTCGCTTCGCAGATTTGTCAACACTTCCACCATTCATGAAAGCAGTGAGTTG
>DBCJ01000040.1:0-4230 GCA_002293005.1 Ignavibacteria bacterium UBA961
AGCCGAAGAATACAGGTCATTCCTCGAAAGAAGAATTGAAGATATGGCTGAGAAGTCTTCACGCTTGTCTGTCAGACCCCGCATTTACTTTGAAGAATGGTTCGATCCTTTGATCTCAGGCATCTCTTGGGTGAGCGAAATCGTGGAATTATGCGGTGGAGTGGACATATTCTCTGAACATCGTGTTTTTCAGGATGCAAAAAGCAGAATCATCCCTGATCCCAATATCATCATTGAGCGGAATCCTGATATCATTATGGCTTCATGGTGTGGGAAAGGGGTAAAAAAAGAGAAAATCACTTCAAGAATGGGTTGGGATGGCATCAATGCGATTCGTAACAATCAACTTTTTGAGATTAAATCACCCATTATTTTACAGCCGGGACCGGCAGCATTGACCGATGGCATGGATGCCGTAAAAGCAATTATTGATGCATGGCATCAGAATTTCACGAAATAACTCATTCCAAAAAACGAGGAATTCATGGGAAGTGGATTATATCTGTCCACACTAAAATTCCACCCATGATATACTCTCATCCCCAGCATCGACACCCCCACTTCGGGTCTGAATCTCAAAGAACCACCTGAGAAATCAGTATAGTACAGCATTGATGCACCAAAGGAAACAAACCAATTCATGGTATAATTGATCTTTGGAGCAATGATGAATTTGTCTGCATTCAAAGGTCCTGTTTCAATTCCCGCTGAAATCGTCCCAAGACCCTTGACAAAAGTACTTTTGGGCCAATAGACCAAACTTCCATAACTATACGTTGCCTCAATGGCTTTTCCTTTGTCACCTGCTTGCAAGCCGATTGTCATGCCTTGCACAGGAATATCGGATGCTCTCATCTCTTCATAAAGACAAGAAATCAGGATTGCGAGGATGATCGCAATTCGCATCATCCCATGGCCAATCGAAATCCTGCTTCATCGATCGCTTGCAAAATATCTTCATCGGAGACCAATTCCTGATCATAATCTATGACGGCCTTTCCTATGATGACTTCTTGTACAGTCAAGCCTTTGATGGCTTCTAATTCTTTTGTGAGTGCTTTCACGCAATGTCCGCAAGACATGCCGTCAATAGCCAATTCTTGATGTTTCATGTATTCCTCAAAATTAAAAATCAATATCATCCAATGCCGTACCGGAACCAATAAATCCGGGCGGTTCATCGAATTGAATGGATAAATTTTCAAAGCGTGCAAAACTCTTGAGATAGGCCAAACGGATATCACCGACAGGACCATTTCTTTGCTTTGCAATGATGATTTCAGCGGTACCTTCAGTGGAGGAACCGTCTTCCCAAGTGAGAATGCCATATTGTTCGGGTCTGTTCACGAACATCACAACATCTGCATCTTGCTCGATGGATCCGGATTCACGCAAATCTGAGAGCATCGGTCTTTTATCTGCTCTGGTTTCAACTCCACGATTTAGCTGAGAAAGCGCAATCACGGGAATATTCAATTCTTTCGCGATTTGTTTGAGCGATCTTGAAATCACTGAAATCTCTCTTTCTCTACTCTCAGCTTTGGGAGGAGAAACAAATTGCAAATAATCCACTATGATGATTTTGATATCGTGTTCGGCTTTCAGTCTTCTACATTTCGCGCGAATCTCCATCACGGTGAGCGTTGCACTGTCATCAATCAATAATGGCGATTCAGACAAAACATCAATCGATGAAGAAATCTTTGCCATATCTGATTTTTGAATGCGATTCGTTCGCATATCATGTGCATTCACTCTCGCCTCTGCACTCAAAAGGCGTATCATGAGCTGATTTGCGGCCATTTCTATCGAGAAAAATGCAACAGGTTGCTTGAATTCAACGGCAATATTTCGTGCGATGCTCAATGCAAATGCTGTTTTTCCCATGGATGGTCTTGCAGCAATGATCACCAAATCAGAATCCTGAAAACCTCCCAACATATCATCAAGTTTTGTGAAACCTGAAGCAAGTCCGGTAATTCCTGATTTTGAATCCTGCTCATTGAATTTCATGAGCATATTAAAGGTGTCATGAGCAATTTCCTTCATGGTCATGAAGCTCTTGCCTAGTCTTTGTTCGGCAATTTGAAAGATTTTTGATTCCGCTGAATCCACTTCCTCAAGTGCATCCGTGGTTTCATCATAAGCGTGCACCAGAATTTCACCTGCCACGGAAATGAGAGAACGCTTTATATATCTCTCCAAAACAATGCGAGCATAATACTCTACATTCGCCGCAGTGGGAACCATAGATGTGACATCAATCACTGCATATGTTCCACCGATTTGCTCCAAAACACCGAGTCTGCGTAGTTCCTCAGCAAGCGTGGTGATATCCACATTCACGGCTTTGGTAAAGAGTTTCAGCATGGCATCATACATGATGCGATGAGATTCTTTATAGAATGCTTCCGGTTTGAGGATTTCAATGACTTTGGGTATTGCGGCTCTGTCCAAAAGCATGGCACCCAAAACGGCCATTTCTGCATCCATGGAATGAGGCGGAATCTTCCCGATCAATGTATCATAATGCATGGGAACATTCATATTCCCCTCACGGGAATCTTTGCGTTTCCCTGAAGGCACCGGCATTTGATCTGAATAATCCATGGCAAATCCTTTCTGTTTTGGACTGCAAAAGTAGTGTTTATTTGTGATTTTCTACATCCTGAATGCAGCATGTGAAGAAGTGCACTTGTTATCCACAATCGACTGTGGATAAGCTGGTTATTTATGATGCTCTAGTGCTTAATCAGGAGCTTTTGCGGGATGCATTGACGCATATAACTGCTTTCATTTTATTATCTTTGCAACCATAACAATAAGATCGGAACAATTATGCTCGAGCTTCCAATACTTCAAGACATAAAAGCGGAAAAAGTCATCGGTTCAGGAACAAATACGGCTCATCAGCTCAAATTGTATGTTGAAACATATGGCTGTCAGATGAATGTGAATGATACTGAGATTGTGCAAGGCGTGATGAATAATCATGGATATACCATGACTGATACTCCGGAATCTGCTGATGTCATATTGCTAAACACTTGCGCCATTCGTGATAATGCTGAGAAGAAGATTCATGAGAGATTGAAACATTTGAAGTATTACAAGAAACGCAATCGTGATTTGGTTGTGGGTATTTTGGGTTGCATGGCTGAAAGACTTCGCGAAACCCTTCTTGAAAAAGAATTGGTTGATTTGGTTGTGGGACCTGATGAATATCGAACAGTTCCGGAACTCATTTCAAAGGCATATTCCGGAGAAAAAGGAATTGCGGTAAAACTCAGTCGCGTTGAAACATATGACGATATCCTTCCATTCAGAACGGAAGGTATCAGTGCTTGGGTTTCAATCATGCGTGGTTGTGATAAATTCTGCACCTATTGCGTTGTACCTTTCACGAGGGGTCGCGAGCGGTCAAGAGCATTCGCATCAATCGTAGATGAAGCCAAAGCGCTGTATGATCAGGGCTTCAAGGAAATCACTCTGCTTGGTCAGAATGTCAATAGTTATCGTGATGAACATTCCGGAAAGAACTTTGCTGAACTTCTCGATGCATGTGCAAAAGCAGTTCCGGGAATGCGCATTCGCTATACCACTTCACATCCTCAGGACATGAGTGATCAATTGATTGAAACGATGGCTATGCATGACAATATCTGCAAGTATATCCATCTTCCCGTGCAATCGGGATCCAATCGCATTCTCACGCTCATGAATCGTACGCATCCCGTTGAGCATTATTATGAGCGAATCGAGATGATTAAGAAACTCATGCCGGATTGTGCTCTTTCGACAGATATCATCACCGGATTTCCGACGGAAACCGAAGAAGACCATGAGCATACCATGGAACTCATGCGAAGAGTCCGATATGATGGCGCATTCATGTTCAAATATTCACCACGCGAAAGAACTAAAGCGTGGAAGATGGGCGATGATATTCCTGATGAAGTGAAAATTCGCAGACTCAATGAAATCATCAATCAACAAAATGCAATCGCTCGTGAAATCAATCAAGGGTTGATTGGCAAGATTGAACATATTTTGATTGAAGGTCCAAGCAAGAAAAATCCTATGGAATGGCAAGGAAGAACAGATACCAATAAGATCACAATTGTGCCTCAGAATGAGCATACACCATATGTGATCGGAGACATCGTATCCGTAAAAATCGAAAAGACTTCAAGCGCAACATTGGTAGGAAGTCTCGTATAAAATAGAGAA
>DBCJ01000040.1:4355-7072 GCA_002293005.1 Ignavibacteria bacterium UBA961
TTCGGTAAAGTCGGTGAAATTGACATCATTTGCGAATTTCAGAGCATGCTTATTTTCATCGAAGTGAAAGCTCGTACGAATCATGCATTCGGGGCACCTGAGTCCTCGATAACATCAAAGAAAATCAAGTCCATCAAAAGAGTTGCCGAAGGATATTTGTATATCAATAAGATCTCGGACAAGCAATGCAGATTCGATCTCATCGCCATAGATTTCATAGATGGTGAAACTCAAATCAGACATCTCATAAATGCGATGTGAATGAGCATTACTTCTTCACCGGGAAAGTCACTTGCAATTCAACTTCTTTGTCTTCGCGAGGACCACGCAGTACAGTCACATTCGTTGAATCTCCGGCTTTGAATTTACCCAATGCAAAAGTATAATCATATACATTTTTAATGACAGTCGAGCCCAATTTAACGATGATGTCATCGGCAATGAGTCCTGCTTTTTCACCCGCTCCTCCTTCCCTCACACCTGTAATTCTCATACCTTTCGGATGATCGCTATAATCAGGAGTAATGCCGAGAGAAACCTTGAATGACATTGCTTGTCCGGGCTGAGCACTCGATTTTACTTTTATATAATCGGGTTTTTGATTCTTTGCATCAATCGCGGCAAGTGTTTGCATAACCATTTGAACAATTGTGCTTTCTCCATCATAATTGATTTTTTCCCATGTATCACTCGGACGATGATAATCTCCATGCAAACCTGTAAAGAAAAAGAGTACCGGCTTTTCCTTTCCATAAAAGGAGGCATGATCGCTCGGACCGAAACCATCTTCGGTATAGGATAATGTCAAAGGATGCAATTTGCCTATTGAATCCACAATGGATTTGAATTGCGAGGAAGTACCAATACCACCAATATTCAATTTGCCATCTTTCAATCTGCCGATCATATCCATATTAATCATCATTGCAATGCTGTCAAGACCAATCGTTGGATTCTTCACGAAATGTGCAGAACCCAAAAGACCTCGTTCTTCAGCGGTAAATCCAATGAACATGACGGGTCTTTTCAATGGATTCTTGGCAATTGCCTCTGCTGTTTCAATCATGCCGGCTGTACCAGAAGCATTATCATCAGCGCCATGATGAATGGCACTTTCTTTAGAACTTGCCAATGTACCCGAACCTTCGCCACCCCAGCCCAAGTGATCAAAATGAGCGCCTATGACTATCACTTCATTTTTTTTGGAAGGATCGGTACCGGGAATATAACCGATGACATTGGAAGTTTGTACTTTTTTCTCGGACAAAGAAACATGTATATTCATGGAGTGATCAGCAATGATCTTACTTGCGGGTTTTTTACTTGACTTAATCTCATTCTCCAAAGAAGTCACTTTCAATTCCGGAAGATGAGTTTCAACTGTTGAAGTAAGTGCATTCAGTATGAGCATACCATCCACTTTTCCGCCTTGCTCGAAACGCAATGGCATGAGTGAATCCGGAAATTGACTACCTGAAAGGCAAAGCAATGCTTTTGCACCCTTCTCTTTGGCTGTCATTGCCTTGCCTCTCAAACCGGCGAATTGAGAGAGATTACCATGCGGACTATCCTGTTCCGGAGCGCCTCGCAAGACAATCACAAGAGCATTTTTCACATCAATTCCGGCATAATCATCATAATTGTCAGCAGGTGAAGAAATACCATAACCGGCAAAAACGATTGGACAATTCGCCATGCCTGTATCACTGATTCCAAGAGGAATGAATTCCTTTTGAAGTTTTAGTGCATGTTCCTTTTTTCCAAGAGAAATCGAAAGAGCATTACCTTTGGTATTCAAAAGAATATCGGTGACAATTGAAAATTCTTGAAAATAGTCAGCTTGATTATAAGGTTGCAAGCCAATGTTTTTGAATTGCTTCTTGATATATTCAGCAGCAAGAACATTCCCTTTTGTTCCAGGAGCTCTGCCTTCCAGAGAATCCGATGACAAATACTGCACATGCGATTGAATTCTCTTGACTCTCTCATCAGCATGAAGAAAGGATAAAGAAAAAAGAAAGAGAGCTAGTAGAGGTAGAAGATTCATGAGATTGGAAGATTTATTGCATAAAAAAAAGAGCATGACGCAAAGATAGTCATGCTCAGGGATTCATCAAGCAAGAAGATATCAACCATCAAAATCTACAAGCACATCATCTGTCAAAGGATGTGCCTGACAAGTAAGAATATATCCTTCTTCAATTTCATCATCGGTCAAAGCTTCTCTGCTTTCCATATGAACTTTACCCGTACGAAGTTTCGCTCTGCATGTACAGCATGCGGCAATCTGACATGCATATGGCGGATCAAGTTGTTGTCTGATTCCGGCTTCCAATATGGTCTCACCGGGATTGACTGTGATTTCATAGGATCGACCATACAATTTCACGGAAATCTGTTTTTCTTCCGTTGATTCTTCCTGTGATTCAGCATCATCACCAACTGAAATCGGAGCCGTAAAAAATTCTCTATGAATGCGTCCGGAAGGAATATTATGCGCCGTAAGCACCGATTCTGCATTGGACATCACAGGTGCTGGACCACAGATATAATATTCAGCATGATCATCAGAAACAAATGGACTGAGCAATGCTTCAAGCATTTCAATGCTGAGCACTCCTTTGAATTCTTCAGATCCTTGTTCGAGAACATGCTTTACTTTCAAAGCAGGATACTGTGACTGAAGTTCATTCAATTCATCAGAAAACATGATGGAT
>DBCJ01000017.1 GCA_002293005.1 Ignavibacteria bacterium UBA961
AATATCTGAAATCGACTTCTGTTCATAATACTCAGGAAGTTATATATAAAGCCAATAGTTAGTTGGTATCATGAACACACATAATTCTTTTTCATGTGAGAAAGACTCGCTTTGCATAGTTTTTTCAGCACATTCACATCTATATCCGCAAGTTTCTTCACATAGATACAGGCTTTGGCCATTTTGTAATTACCCAATTTCTCAAGCAATTCAGGATTGTCATTTCCCGGTGCATTCACATAGAGTGAGAATGCCGCTTTGCGTGGAGAGAATCCGATGATGAAGAATTCGCCGGAATGTCCGCTGTCTGTTGTGTATTGATATGTACCGAATCCAATCATGGTCGGACCCCACATCTTGGGTTCATAGCCGGACCATTCTTTCATAAGTTCCAGCAATTTCAAACTATCTTCTTTCTTTTGCTCATTCTCAACATATGAATGAATGAAATCAATTGGATCGATTGCGGTTTCTGTTGTTTTGTTTTTTGCCATGATGATGAATAAATATGATACGGAATAACTCAACGAAGTTAATGAGATATCATAATCTCCGCAAAATCTGCGGTGAATAGATGGAATAATCTCCGCAAACATTGCGGAGATTGAAGAGCATTTCGTCTCGGCTTCGCTCGACGAGCAGTAGCCCCATCGGGGCGACATTCAACAAGAGTCCCAGCCCGCCCTGAATTTCGAGCAGGGTCGAGAAACACCCCTCGTCCAAGGGAATATGTAATAGCCTCGTAGAGGCGACATCACAATAGCCCCAGCGGGGCGGTATCATAATAAGAGTCGCACCCCGGCCTAAAGGCCACCCCTCATCTGAGGGGAATAAGATCATAGTTTCATTTTCTAGCAACAAACCATGCTTTCTTCAGCACAACTCTCGCAAGACCATCAAGCGGATATCCGCGTACCCATGGTTGGAGAAGGCGATAGTGATTTTCATAAAAGAGCATTGTGGCGGGTGCATCGGTGATGGCCATGGATTCAGCTTTGCGATACAATTCCATGCGTTTTGCCTCATCATTTTCTGCCATGGCTTGCGCGAATAATGCTGTTGCTTCCAAGTTTTTATAGCGGGTGCTATTTGGATAGCTTGGCTCGCTCAAGGAATTGGGAACGAGCGCGCCATCGAGAAGATTGATATAATTTTCAGGATCAGGATAATCACCATACCAGCGAGTGCCCCACATCGCAAGTTTTCCTTCTTCGGCCAATTGCAGGAATTCAGAGAACTGAATTGTTTGGATTTGCAATTCAATACCGAGATTCGATTTAATCATCGAACGAACTGCTTCGGCAACTTGTACGAGTCGTGGCTCGGGATAAATATGGAATGTGACTTTTGGAAAATTCTTTCCATTCGGATACCCGGCTTTAGCAAGAAGTTCACGCGCTTTTTGAATATTGAGATCGAATCCCGGAATATTCTTGATATCATAATTCTTGAATACTGGCGGAGTGATGCCATGAAGCGCAGGACCATAGGGCGCATCTTTCAATACATATTTTACGATATTTTTTCTATCAATCGCATAGCTGAATGCACGGCGCACATCGGGATTGTCAAATGGCGCTTTGATGCAAAGATAATCTATGAACCATGTCAGCAAAGCCGGTGTGGACTGCAATTGAAATTGATCATATGGTGCTTTGGCTGTCTTGTTTTTCGTGTCAACGATGTCTTCAAAGAACTCAGTCGGTAAAGTGAAACATTCATCCAAATTCCCATCGGTGAATTCCTTCAATTGCAATTTGTCATCCTTGATGAATGTGAACACAAGCGAATCCAAATAGGGAAGCTTATTTCCAACTTCATCCTTTTGCCAATAGTTTGGATTCTTGCGGAATGTCATGGAAATGTCGGGTCGCCATTCCACAAACATGAACGGTCCGGTGCCAACGGGATTCTGGAAAAAGTCACGACCATATTTCTCAACGGCTTCTTTGGGTACAATACATCCGAGTGAATTTGCCAGAAGCAACAAGAATGGAGAATAAGCGCGTGTGAGACGAATCTTCAAGGTGGTATCATCAGTGGCTTGAATACCTTCAATCGTGCTCACCGGTTTATCAGCCAAGCGTGCATCATAAAATGCATTCGCACCAATTACTTTATCCTTGAATGCCCAATAATGTACGGTGCGTGATTTGGGATCGCATGCGCGGACAAGTGAATATTCCACATCTTTGGCCGACATTATCCGACCCTTTCCATTCGGGAAACATGCATTGTCATGAAATCTCATGTCCGAGCGGATATGGAATATATATTCTTTTCCATCTTCGGAAATTTCCCAGGAACTCGCCGCTTCGGGAATCACGCCCAAACTTGAATCAAATGAAATCAAGCGATCATATACCTGCAATGCGATATCATCTGCGAGCTTGCTGTTGATGATTACGGGATCAAGTCCATTCGGATTTCCGCGAATCATATTGATGCGAAATACACCCCCATAATTTTTACCGCCCTTTGCGGAAGTGAGAGTAATCGTTTCTTCTTTGCCACATCCAATCAAACCAAGGATGAGGACGATGAGGAGAATATGATGCATGATGTTTCCAAATTATCGTTTGCGATGTGGATACCAATGTGTTTCTGCGTCGGGATCGACGGGTTGTGGTGCTACTTTGAGCTGTAAATCAGGAAATAGTTTTGTTTTGAAACCTTCAAAATCTCTTGCCCATTCCTTGTGATTATACACACAAACCGCCAGACATGCCGAGCAATAATGATCTTTTGCAAAATACGGAAAACAGCGTCCTGTATCGACCATATACCGATCATTTCCCAAATGATCTTTGCCTGCCTCGCTTGAGCGTTCATCGGGAATGGCATCGGCAGGACAATATATCCTGCAAGCTTTGCATGTATCACAAAACTTGGCAATGCCCGCATCAATAGGTGCATCTATGGCAAGTGGCATATCGGTGATCACGCTGCCAAGCCGAAAGAGTGGACCCATCGTTGGATGGATGATGGAGCCATGCCTACCCAATTCTCCGAATCCTGCTTTGAGCGCAAGTGGTACATGCAATACATCGCTGTCGCCAATCGGATGTTCAACAGTGCATGCATAACCGAGCGATCGAATTTGATCCGCAAGGGCGATCACGATTTCTCCAAGCGTGAAATAAATGCGCAGACATTCAATTGCGGAGCGCTCATTTGGTACACCCTGAAATTCTCGCCAGAGCATTTTTTGTCCGACCACGATTGCAAATGGATCAAGAATCACGCGTCCTTTATACACATCACTTGGTTCGATCATCGCAATGCCCACTTCATCTGCACCTAATGAGCGGGCTGAATTCTTGACAAATTGCGATGCTTCTTGATTGGATGCAAATAGTGTCTTTTGAGGATTCACTTCGCCGGTGAATCGAGGATATTGATATTCACGGATTTGCTTCAAATACTCATCTACTTCAGCGATATGTATGCTGCGACCTCCAACGGAGGCATACCATGCATCCCATTGAAATGCTATCGGCGATGTGGATGAACCCTGAATCATGATTTACTTGAGTGTTGATAAACGCAATGAATTACTAATCACACTGACCGAACTGAATGCCATGGCACCTGCGGCAAACATCGGATTCAATAATCCGAAAGCTGCAAGTGGTATGCCGATGATATTGAAAATAAATGCCCAAAAGAAATTTTGCTTGATGATGCGCATGGTATTTCTTGAAAGTCGAATTGCAGTGATCACTGAATGCAAGTCGGAATTCATTATGGTGATGTCTGCAGTGTTCATCGCAATGTCTGTTCCACTTCCCATCGCGATTCCAAGATGTGCTTGCGCAAGAGCGGGTGCATCATTGATGCCATCTCCGATCATTGCGAGACGATGTCCAGCTTTTTGCAATCCGGAAATCTTCTCCAATTTCTCATGCGGAAGAAGTCCTGCATGATACTGCATTATGCCAAGCTCATTCGCAATTGATTTCACGGTTGATTCTTGATCTCCACTCAGAATCATTGTTTGTAGCAGATCATCATGCAATGTTTGGATGATTTCTTTTGATGTATCACGAATTGTATCAGCAAAAATGAATATCGCATGAGGACTACCATCAATACATAATCCGAGCATGGATTCTCCGGATTGATATGTTTGCTTTATTGAATCAATATCTAAATGCATTCCTTCTTCAAGGATCCAATCAAGTTTACCGATCAGAATATCATGTCCGGATACAATTCCTTTCATCCCTTTTCCGGGAAACTCTTTCACGGATTCAGCTTGTGGAATATCCTGAGACTTCTTCACAATCGATTGCGCAAATGGATGAACGGAATATTGTTCGATGCCGGATGCATAAGACATCAAAGCATCATAAGAATATGTGGATTGCAGTATTTCTATTTCAATCAATTCCGGTTTGCCTTCTGTGAGCGTACCTGTTTTATCGAATGCGATGATGTCAATCGTACCTGCCTTTTCGAGCGCATCGGCATTGCGTATGATGATGCCGTGTTTTGCTCCTGCTCCGATGGCGACTGTGATGGCAGTCGGCGTGGCAAGACCCAATGCGCATGGACAAGCAATGAGGAGTATCGAAATTGCCGGTAAAATGCTTGCATTGAAGGTGGAATGCAGTATCACATAATACACAATGAATGTCACGATACTGATACCAAGAACACTTGGAACAAATACTGATGAAATTTTATCTGCAAGAGATTGAATCGCTGCTTTTGACCCTTGTGCTTCTTTCACGATTGAAGTGATCTTGGATAATACGGTGTCAGCTCCGATTGCCGTGGCTTTCACTTGCATGGATGCATCGATATTGATTGTTCCGCCCGTTACGGAATCTCCGGTCTGTTTTGTTATCGGATGCGATTCACCGGTCAACATTGATTCATCGCATGTTCCGAATCCTTCGATGATGATGCCATCAATGGGAAAAGATTCACCCGGTCGAATGAGCATGATATCGCCAACAGTAATCTCTGAAGTATTGCATTCCTGAAAAGATCCATCAGCTGATTGTCTCAGTGCTCTGGTTGATTGCAGTGAAAGTAGCGATTGTAGTGCATTGCCTGCTTTTCTTTTAGCTTTTGTTTCGAGCATCTTTCCAAGCAGAACAAGCGTGATGATGGTGGTCGTGGAATCATAATACAGATGCTGACCATGTCCTGCATGTTCACCGAATAGCAATTCAAATGTGCTATACAGCCATGCCATTCCTGTTCCGAGTGAAACGAGTGTATTCATGTCGGAAGCGCCATGCAGAGCTAATTTCCAGGCAGGTACAAAAAATCTTTGACCTGGTATAAGGAGAACAATGAGTGATAATATGCAGAATCCGATATTCAAGAGATTCATCGGAATGGAGATTGCATTTGAGATGGGCTCCCACATCATTCCCATAGAGAGAATAAGAACGGGAAGTGAGCAGGAAAGACTGATGAAGAAATCTCTGCGAATATCTATCTCGCGGTCGAGAAGTCTTTCCGAGACATTATCTGGTTCTTTCTTGATGATTAAATCATAACCCGATTCATGCAAAGATTGTGCGATAGATTCGAGCGAAACTTGTTCGACATCATATTCCAAATGAACGGTTTCCGCCGCAAGATTCACGGTGGCATTGGAAACACCTCCGATTTTCTTAAGCGATTTTTCGACTCTGGCCACACATGCGGCACAAGTCATGCCTTCGACAGGAAGATTTTGAATCATGGGAGTTCGTGGATAATCGATTGTTTTTTGTGTCGAAAATAACTCAAAAGAAATAGAATTCCGGAGAATATGAATGGGAAGGTGATGAGTGCAATCACTTCAATACTCATCCAAACCGAATGATTCATGCGATAATTATGGGTATAAATGAAGGGACTGAGCACAATACCGATGAGAATATAGAGGATTCCTCCGATCAATTCCCATTTCCAAGCGATGGCGAGGATGATTGTTAGGACGAATGAGGGAATCATGTGGATCAGAAATGCAAGAATCTGCTCCCCAAGTGTTCCATGATCAAATGAATCAAGAGCAAAGAGACTGACAAATGCTATTGCCAAAATACTAAGTATGCGTGGCAGAAGAGGGAGGAGCTTCATGAGTGATTAACATTATTGTTGAATAAGTTTCTTCGTGACATAATGTACATCATCAAAAATCATGGTGATAAGAATTGGTCCTGAGACATCTATTTCATCTACGGTAAATGTGAATGAATGACCGCCCGCAGGAAATGTCTGCTTATTTACTTTATGAATGATTTTTCCAACTTCATTAGTAATGATATATGAAATGCTTGAAGCATGTTCCAGATTGAAGGAGATATTCAAATTCTTCGTAAATGGATTTGGGAAAATGGTGATATCATGAGGATTCTTGCCATCAATTTCAGATTCATTGATTGAAACGGATGAAGCTGTTAGCCAAACTTCATAAATGGTATTATCAGCTCCCGTAGTACTTGTCTGATTGCTTGAAAATGGGTTTAAACTTGGACTATTGATACCGCCAAAAATATGACCAATCATGAATGCCGGTTCTTGTATATCACTTAGTCTGATTACTTCATTTGAGTAAGCTGGTAGATTTCTATTCTGTATGAATTCTGCGCTTGCGCCCTTCAGTGATGGCATCTCGATTGGCAATTGATATTCCGTGAGTTCGCCATTTCCATTTCTTGTGACCCTGCTGATTGTTTTCACAAAAGGTACCAAATCATCTTTGATCAAGGTTCCATTTTGATAAAAGTATTGACTCAATCCTCCAAAGAAAAGGGAATGCATGGCATTATGGACGGAATCATACATGCTTGCTGTGGCAGAATGATAATTACTCAGATATTGATTGAATTGTGTTCTTGGAGTGTACCCATCCTTTGTAATATCAACAGGATAGAGAAAGGGAAGATCTGCTTGTAACTGAAATACACCCGATGAAATTGTGAGTCCTTCCTCTCCATTTGGAAATATCTGAGGTAATAAATTATAGTCTCTTCTATGTAAATGAACTGGATCCGTGATGGCAGAGTAATTGGAATAACTCAATTGATTACCGGAATTATCGATGGTAAACTTTCTGATTTGATTAGTGTATTCTTGTCTGAATGTTGGATTTCCCATGGGATTATATCTGCCATCAAAGCGATGTCCTCCAACCAAATAATATATGCCATTCAATTTTTCCAAATGTCCACCCGTGACGGCGAAAACATCACTCTTGATCTGTTTGAAGAAGGATTGAATCGGTTTTTTGGATTCAATAGCATCAATCAAACCACTAACATTGATGGAGATTGCATTCGGATAGGTGACATGATCATTTGCAGATTGAGAAAAACCATAGCCGCCAATGATGTATAAAGTATCAACATCCTGATGGAAATTCATATTCGTTGATTGTAATTGTTCTTTGATTCCTGTTGGAAGATCATTGACTGTGTGAGAGGTGAATCGTTTATTCGCAATATCCACAATATAGATATCGTTATTGCTTTGATTCGCAGGAAATGAATTGAAGGGCTGGCGTGCATGTAAGCCATCTTTTCTACCACCGATGATAATCCATTTCCCATTATGCTGAGCATGCGAATAAGAGTGCAAACCGGGTAAATTCGCAATTGTAATCGGGTTTAAGGAGAGTTGATAATTGAAATTTGACTGAGATTGTACTTCAACAATGATAAGTACAAAAGTGATGATGAGCGTAAGAAACTGTAGCATGATCTTCCCATTTGTATAAAGTGCTACACAAAAATAGAGAACTTCACGCTATGAAGTGGAGGAATCACTTATAATCAATCAACTCCACCACGATTTCATTTCTGCGATTGATCACTTCATAAGGAGGATTATAGCCTAGATAGGAAAATTGATTTTTGTGTTGCAGGTTTTCCTTCGCAAGAGCTTGCTTCAACAGTTCTGTAAACTCGGCGATCTTTTCATTATTTGCCCATCCATCGAATCGAATTGCGGCGATGATCTTTTCATCTTGTCTTTCAAATGCAATGCTTTTATCATTCGGAGTCGGGAGTGAATTCATGTCATATCCTTTCGGCACCATGAATTTCATCGTTGTTGTTTCACCAAGTTCCACCGTCACGGGCGATGTCATCGCGATACTTTCTTCTTTCGCATTGCCACCAAAAATATAGCCGGCCAAGATTCTGAATCCCATACCTGAACTTTCACGATAATTCCTTTTTCCAAGCTTCACACTTGAAAATATTGCGGGTTCATATTTACGCACTTCGAAATTGTCATAGGTTTTGAGTACTTGATACTTATGCTGTTCCGTTTTCTCCGTACTCATAGTACTATATACCTGTGCAAGCAATACAACAATAACGATGACAATGATTGAGATGACTGTGATTTTCATGATGATATCAATAATATTACTCGTGCTAACATCATGAGGGGTGAATTAGTTCAGGCACCCCTCGGATCCGCTCGGGGCGCACTCCTCGGCTTCGCTCTGGGCGCAATCACAGTAGCCCCATCGGGGCGAACATCACAATAGCACCGTAGGTGCGACAGTATCAAGGTCGGCATTGTAAAATGATGTCCAGATACATTTCGCCCCTCTGGGGCTAGTGTGATGTCGCCCCGCTGGGGCTAGTGCACCCCGAGCGAAGCCGAGGGGTACACATACATATCAGATACTCGTCTCGGCTTCGCTCGACGAGCAGCGTGTGAATGAAGTCGAGGAGCGATTACAGCTCTTTACTTTCCATCATTCAACTTGTGATAATATATGTATGAAATGATCAGCACGCCGAGAACGATGATGGGGAAGAAGGTTTGACCAATAAGACCATCTACTATTCCATGACTAATTGCAGCGAATAGAAAGTCGAATGCAAAACCTGCATATGCCCATTCTTTGACTCTTTTTGGAATTTGTGGTAAAACCAATGCGAGCACGCCAAGGATTTTGAAGACAACCAATACATTGCCAAAATATTCGGGATACCCCAAATGGCGAATACCTTCTTTTGCCATTTCTGTTTGTGAAGTAAAAGCGGGCATCACTCCTTCAAGCAAGGCAATGAAACCGGTGGAAATCCAATAAATAATGACATTCTTTTTCATGTAAAGTACTCCGGGAACAAGGGGATAATTGTAAAGTTGGATGAGGATTAATCAGATTATATCAAAAGTAGATTGCTTTAAAGATACTCCAGTTTCACGAATTATTGAAATCTGAATTCCTGAAATTTCTTGCCATCAAATGTGCAGATCTTCTCTCCATTTGTCACATAGAGCAGATCACCGGCATTGTTCTTGGAAATTGTCCATATTGCATCGCCTGTCAATCCATCCTTTTCGGTGTAGTGTTTCAGATTGGTGCCATCATAGGACCAAACGCCAGCATCAATGGTACCAATCCATAATAGACCATTTTTGTCTTCATTGATGCTGAAGACTCTTGCCAATGTATTGTCCTTTTGGGGTTCGAGTTTATTGAGAAAATCAGGATTGCCGAGATGATGCTCTTCTGTGATATTTCTTAGCGTTTTTCCATCATACGAGTATAAACCACCACCATTATTACCAAACCAGAGCATGCCTTTGCTATCTTCAAAGACTGTTCGAACCGCTGCGGAACCAAGTAGTTGTTCAGTGAGATAGATTTTCTTCTTGCCATCAAATAGACATACACCTTTAGATTCTGTTCCGAAAACCATGATATCATTCTTTGAGATGAGCGAACAATACATAGCATATGGTTTGCTATTATCAAATCGATGTGGTTTGTATGATTCAGGATGGATCTCGAAGGAAGTAAATGTGTGTCCATCATAATAACAGATTTTCCTATTCTGTCCGAAAAACAATCCTCCCTTTTGCATATTCAGTGGACCTGATTTCGCATTCTTGATGGAGTCAGTATATGTAAAGAATTGCAATCCATCGTATTGAGAAATGCCATCCCTGGTTGTAAACCATAATCTACCATGTTTGTCTTCTTGAATTCCTAATACGAAATCACTTACAAGTCCATCTTTTACTGTGAAATGCATGAGAGTAGAATTAGAATATCTATAGACTCCATCCCCATTTGTGGCAATCCAATAATCACCATTTTTCAATTGTAAGATACAATCAATATTCTTACCCAAAGAATTGACGGGTTCACCGAAAAGTATGCGACCGAATTGGGGAAGTGTTTGTGGTTGTTTGTCTTGTGCTGAACATGATGCACAAGTCAGACATAAAAAGAGAAGAGCTAATATAGAGTATACTCTAATGAGATGAATCACGATAAATATCCAAATAGAAAAGTCATAACTGTAAACAGAAACATTATTCTCATATTTGACAATCAAGATGTGGTTGTGATTTGTTTTGCCACTTCTTTTGCTTGTTCGATATGTCTAAATTCATGTGCAATGATAATGTCAATAGCCATTGAAAGCGGATAGACGATATATGTATTTGCTGGAGATGATATGATTGCATTTGCTTTGATATGATGTTCGCACTGCTCAATCATGTTCTTCAGCTCTTCTTGATGCTTTTTGAATCGGAGTATGATATTGCCATCTATTTCGCTTTGGCTTGGTTCCCAAATAGGAAATGTCTTTGTTTTCTGACTTCTATTTCCTTTCATTGATTTCAGAAGCAATTTTCCCAGTAAAGTGGGTATGAAGGATATCTTTCCAATGAGAGGAACAGAATATGTTCCATTATTGAGAGCATGCACAATGGGGAAATATGTGGAGTTTATGATGATCAAATGCTCAATTATCTGAGCAATGCTCCATGCTTGGGGATTCATTTTTTGATTTAACTGCACATTTGTCAATTCACCAAATTCACTTTCTATGATATTGGTGATTGTATCAATGTTTGTAAAACGATCTTGCATACGACACCTACGTTTATGTAGCCCCTCTGGGGCTATTTTTATTTTCTATTTCATTCTTCCATTTTTCGGTTCTTCAATTCTTCAATTCCTCCATTTCATTTACCATTCTTCATTTTCAATTT
This sequence comes from Ignavibacteria bacterium UBA961, assembly GCA_002293005.1. Taxonomy (GTDB): domain Bacteria; phylum Bacteroidota; class Ignavibacteria; order Kapaibacteriales; family UBA961; genus UBA961. The sequence continues at coordinate 10,978 of DBCJ01000017.1, forward strand.
TACGTCTTTCTCACCCCCGCCTTCGGCGACTCCTCAACCGAAGGGAAATACACAAATTGAAGAATGGAAAAATTGAGGAATGGATGAATGAAATACAAAATGCATAGTTAGTATAAAGATGGCATTTCAACAGTTTTCCATTTCATTCTTCCATTTTTCGGTTCTTCAATTCTTCCATTTCATATCTCGTCTCGGCTTCGCTCGACGAGCAGTTTCAGCCGAGGTCTGCTCACCGAGCGGAGCCGAGGTGTGTACTCCGAGCGAAGCCGAGGAGCTTACCCCTTCATAACTCTCAAAAACTTTCTTTTTCCGGCTTTTATGATTTTAGGCGAAGAAAGATCAATCGTCTGCGCAATATCTTGCACTTTCTCGCCATCAATGCTAACTCCACCACCTTGAATGAGTCGGCGTGCTTCGCCTTTGGAGGCGACCATGCCGGTATGTGCCATCACATCCACGATGAGTGGATTATCGCCTAGATCATTTACGATATGATCATCAATCACATCGGGTACATCTTTCTTCACGAAGATTCGTTCAAATTCTTCGAAAGCACCTTTGCCTGCATCTGCTCCATGATAGAGCGCAACGGTGCGCATGGCGGTTTCCACTTTTGCCGCGCGGGGATGCATGGAGCCATCTTGCAAACCGTTGGACATATTTGCGATTTCTTCTTGCGAAGCCATAGCGGCATATTGATAATATCTCGTGATCATGGTATCGGGTATGGACATCACCTTTCCGAACATTTCGCGCGGTGTATCAGTGATGGCAATATAATTCCCCAATGATTTACTCATCTTCTCTACGCCATCGGTGCCTTCCAAAATCGGCATGATGATGATGCCTTGGGGCATGACGCCATAGGCCTTCTGAATCTCCCTGCCGACAATCAAATTGAATTTTTGATCGGTTCCGCCAAGCTCAATATCAGACTTGATTGCAACCGAATCCATTGCCTGCGCAAGTGGATATAAAAATTCATGTATGCTCAGTGGTTCATTCGCATTGAAACGCTTGGAAAAATCATCACGCTCAAGCATCTGCGCAACAGTGTATTGAGCCGAGAGTTTGATCACATCTGCAAATGACATTTCAGAAAGCCATTCGGAATTATATTTGATCGTGAGATTCGTCTCCGACAAAATATGCGCCGCCTGATCGAAATAGCTCTGACCATTCGCGCGCGTCTCGTCCAATGTAAGTGCAGGCCGCGTTTTTGATTTACCCGTTGGATCTCCAATCATGCCGGTGAAATCACCCACAATCAAAATCGCATGATGTCCCATATCCTGAAATTGTCTCATCTTGCGCAAGACTACGGCATGACCGATATGCAAATCCGGACGCGATGGATCACATCCCAATTTGATGATCATGGGTTTATTATGCTTGAGCGAATATTCAATCTTCTTGACAATTTCATCCTCCGGCAAGACTTCCGCCGCACCGGATTTCAAAATGTCCATCTGTTCATTGAGTGTTGGAAACATGCTCATCACTTCTTCTTTTTGGGTAAGGAATTGCCAATTGGTTTACGCTTATTGCCACCTCCAGCTGCTTGTGCCTGTTGTTGCTGAGCGAGTTCTTGCGCCATGCGCATGCGCTGTGCAAACCAACCTTCTTTCTTCGGAGCGCGCTTCAAATCTTCCAATGTGATTTTATTCTTGGAGAATTTTGTGATCCATACTTGCTGAAGAATGCCCAGAACAGTGAAGACAAAATAATAAACATTCAAACCGGATGGAAAGCCTGAGAACATGAAGATGAACATGATGGGCATGATATAGACCATCGACTTTTGATTCGGATCTGTCACAGTCATCTTCTGCTGTATGAACATCGCAATACCCATGAGCAATGCCAATCCACTGAGTTTGTCGACTTGGAAGAGTGGCAATTTGAAGCCAAGATCCAAGATGACATCAGGTGCGGACAAATCACTGATCCAACCAAAGAAATGCTGATGGCGAATATCCATCCAACTGCTCAGAACTGACCACAAGGAAATCAAAATCGGCATCTGCATGATCATTGGCAAACAGCCACCCGCCGGATTGATGCCATATTCAGAATAAATCTTCATTGTTTCTTGAGAGAGCATCGTACGATCATCTTTGTACTTCTCTTGAACCTTCTGCAATAATGGTTGCACGGCCTTCATCTTTTGCATGGATTTCATCTGAGAAGCACTGAAAGGTTGCAATACTACCTTCATGAGTAATGAGAAGAGAATGATCACAATACCATAATTGGCGATGAATGTGTGCAAGAATGAAAGCGTCGGCAAAATGACATATTCCCCAATCGGTGCAACGAGCCATTTCACGCCATAAAATGTTCCGAAATTGATTGTCTTTTCCAAACCATAAGCCTGTAGTGTATCATAGATTTGGGGTCCGACATATATCGTAAATGCATCTTTCTGCACTCCGCCTTTATATCGATTACGATAGGCAAGTGAGTATTTCTCGAGATTACCTTCATTCGGAGCGCCTTCTTTGACACCTTCCATGAAGGCAATTGCATTGGGATCTTTTTTCTGTGGAATGATAGCCGCAACAAAATATTTGGTTCTGGTAGCGATGAAATCAATTTCGCCGGCACTTTGTACGGAAGTTGGCTGAGCATATTCCGTTGCATCAAATTCATCGATCGTACCATTCACGCTTGTTAGAGCAATTGCCGTATTTGATTCATCCACGGAATTCTGTTCCTGGAATTTCAAACCACCTTTCCATGTGATGTCATAAGTGCGTTGCGGCATGAATTGCTCCATATTTTGAAGCTCAACTTCAGCCGTGCATGCATAGGAATTACCACTGATTGTGAATGTCTTGACAATCGCACTACCGGGTGCAAGTTCATGTACCGCAGTGATGGTGATGGACTCATTACCTTTTAATGTATAAGAACGCTCTGCATTCGTGAATGCAAAGTGCATGGACTTCGAGTCAACTTTCTTTCCATCATTGTTCACATAAGAAATCGTCGCCTCACGCTGACCACGATAAATCAATTGCACGGGAAAACCTGGATTGGTTTTGTTATGCCACGATTTATAATTCTTCATTTCCCATCGAGCAATGGAACCACCTTTTGTGCTGATCATGATCTTTAAAAGATCAGTCTCAATGCGAATGAAGTCTTCTTTTTGTCCACCTGTCGAATTGGAAGAAAGCGTTGCTGCAGACTTCTTCTTGGCTTCCTGAGCCGAACTTGGAGCTTTTTTACTCACTTCGGTTTTGGTTTCTGTTGGATTGACTTTTCTTTCATTTGTACTCATCCATAAAAGCCATCCGGTGAGGATGAGCGAAATGAGTACGAATCCAATGATACTGCGTTTGTCTAGTGGTTGATTTTGCATAATGGGCTTTATGAAATTATCTCTGTGAATTATCCTAATGATGAAAGATTTTCTAGAATCTTTGCATGAGAATCTTTGATGGAATCTAGTTTTTCTTGTTCTGCTTTGACGACTTGTTCAGGAGCTTTTGACACAAATCCGGGATTATTGAGTTTACCTTCGATCGAACGAATGAGTCCTGAAAGTCGATCCGCTTCTTTTGTCAATCGCGCTTTTTCTTTTTCTTGATCAATCGCGCCGGCTGTTTCGATGAAGATATCGATACCTCGAATAACGGATGACAAAGCATTGTCCGGTTTGTCTGCATTCGGTGCAATCGTGATCGCACTCGCTCTTCCGAGTGAGGAAATGGTGGATGACTGCGCCAACAGAAATGCGGAAAGCTCGGCATCAGGAACACGCAAAATCAAGGGTAATTTCTGGTGATTTTGGATATTGGCAAGTGAACGCATTTTACGCACTTCTTCAACAAGCATTTGGAGAAGTTCAAACGATTCTTCTACATCCTGCTTCACATATTCTTGTTTGAATTGCGGATTGAGCGCATTGCAAATCATGTCTGTTGACTTTTCTGTCGCCAATTCCTGCCACAATGTCTCTGATATGAATGGCATCACGGGATGGAGAAGTCGCATTGTTCCATCAAATATGCTCATCGCAAAATGTACCATGCGCGCTTTGGCTTCTGAATCTTCACTTGCATTGATTTGTGATTTGAGAATCTCCACATACCAATCGCAGAAATCTCTCCAAATGAATTCATGCAAAGTGCGAGCATATTCGGTGATGCGATAATTGTTCAAATGATCGCCCACATTCTTGATCGTGGAATGATAGCGTGAACGAATCCACTTATCCGCCGCAGTCAGTTCATCTTCGGAAAGAATTGATTTCTCACCGGCGAATGGATTCTCCTCGCGTTTCATCATCAGGAAGCGTCCCGCATTCCAAATTTTATTCGCGAAATTTCTTCCAAGTTCAACTTGGGGCACATCTTGCTCTTTGACTTCGAGTCGTACATCTGTTCCGAGAGGAGCCAAATACACAATCGTGAAGCGAAGTGCATCCGCGCCATATTTATCAATCACATTGAGTGGATCGGGAGAATTGCCGAGCGATTTCGACATCTTTTTGCCTTTGCCATCACGAATGATGCTCGTGAAATACACATCACGGAAGGGAATCTTTCCGGTGAATTTCAGCGAAGCCATAATCATTCGGGCAACCCAGAAGAAGATAATATCGGGTCCGGTGACGAGTAAATTCGATGGAAGATAAAATGACATGTCATCGGTATCCTCCGTTTTTCCATCGGCAAGCCATTGCATGGTTGTCATCGGCCAAAGCCAAGAAGAAAACCATGTATCGAGTACATCGGGATCTTGCACGAGTGGTGAGTCTGCTGGCAAACCTAATTTTTGGCGTGCTTCTTCTTCGGATGCTGCCGCTGTGAATGTACCATCTTCGGCATAATACACGGGAATGCGATGTCCCCACCATAATTGACGGGAAATACACCAATCACGAATGCCTGACATCCAATGCTCATAAGTTTTCACCCAATGATTCGGATAAAACTTAACATCTCCCTCAAGAACGGCTTTCAGAGCGGGTTCGGCGAGAGGCTTCATATTCACAAACCATTGATCGCTGAGATATGGTTCAACAGGCTCACCGCCTCTTTCGGAAAATCCGACATTATGCGTATAATCTTCCACTTTCTCGATGAGATCGAGTTCTTTCAAGCGTTCCATCACTTTTTTGCGAGCATCGAAGCGATCAAGACCGACAAATTCACCTGCTAATTCATTGAGCGTTGCATCAGCATTGATGGCATTCGGCATGGGAAGGGAATGTCTATTACCAACTTCAAAGTCATTCGGATCATGCGCGGGCGTGATTTTCACGCAACCCGTTCCGAATGTTGGGTCGGCATAATCATCACCTATGATCGGAATTGCTTTGCCTGTGATCGGAACAATGACATTAGTCCCAATCAGATGTTTATAACGCTCATCATTTGGATTCACCGCAACGGCCACATCACCGAAAATTGTTTCGGGTCGAACGGTTGCAACATTCAGCCAGCCACTTCCGGACTCAAAATGATAGCGAAGCGTATAAATATGCTCTTTGACTTCACGGAATAATACTTCTTCATCACTCAAAGCTGATTGAGCCACGGGCGACCAATTGATGATGCGCTTTCCGCGATAAATCAAGCCTTCATCGAAGAGTCGGATAAATGTCTCACGAACCGCATTGGAAGCTGATTCATCCATCGTGAACAATGTACGATTCCAATCGCATGAAATCCCGATGGAGCGCATTTGCTTGAGAATGATATCACCATATTGATTACGCCATTCCCATACTTTATCGAGAAATTTCTCTCTGCCCAAATCATGACGAGTCAATTTCGATTCGCGAAGCTGTTGCTCAACCTTTGTTTGTGTGGCAATTCCCGCATGATCCAAACCCGGAAACCAACATGTTTCCATGCCTTCCATGCGATTTCTGCGGATATAGATATCCTGAATCGTATTGTTTATGACATGTCCCATAGTGAGCACACCGGTAACATTCGGTGGAGGCATCAAAATGGAATAGGGTTTTTTATCTGCATTAGGACTTGATGAAAATATGCCTGATTGCAACCAGCGCTCATAGGTGCTTTGTTCAATCCCCGAGGGATCATATGATTTGGACAATTCGCTCATGTGTGAAATGGTTTTCGGACTTTGAATGAACTCAAATTATGAAGCGCAAAAATACGAAATCTTTTGCTCTGTGCGGGGTCTGAAGAATGGGATTAATTCTAGGAAATATGGCCTTTATTCAAAAAAAATTTTATGTTTGTACACCGCCTTGAAGGAAGCAGCACCCGAAAGGCATAATCCAATCGATACTTTCATACGAAATCTGAGATAGAATGACTTCAAAGTCAAGGTCCCGTCGTGTCCAAAAATCAAGGACACCCCGCAAGACCCGTTCGCTTTCGAGCAGAATTGCATGGGGTAGAATAGTAGCCACTGCAATCGTCCTCGGGGTGATCGTATCCATCGTCGTAGCCGATAAAATTCCGCTCATCGGTGCATCTTGCAATGTTCCCGAACCCATCCCAACCAAAAGCATCACAAAAAGAGGTTCCGAACTCACTTCTGAAGACAGCACTCGTTCTATCGTTGCATTCAGATCGCAGATTCAATCATTGATCGATCAATCGGGCATAACCCAAAACAGCAAAATCAGCATTCGCATCATGTCTTCTCAGCAGAATGAGATTTTCTTTGAGAAGAATCCCGATCATTATTTGACTCCTGCTTCCACAACCAAGCTCTTCCCGACATTTGCCGCTTATGCTCTTCTCGGTGCGGATTATATGGTGCCGACAAGAGTATTTACCAATGCTCCGATTGAGAATGGCATCGTAAAAGGCGATGTGTATTTGAAAGGTTATGGCGATCCAACCTTATCTGAGCAAGACATCAAAGATTTAGCGAGAGAAATTGCAAAGAAAGGTATCACTGCAATCGAAGGGAATATCTATGCGGATGCCACATATTTTGATGATATAACGGAAAGGCATATCTATAGTGGTGACAATGAAATCGTTGAACCACTCGCTCCAATTACTGCTCTTGGCATGAATCGTAATGGATTTGCGGTAGAAGTTCGTTCCGGTGAAGTGTCCATCATACCTCATTCAGATGCAATTTCACTATCTCGTTCGGGGCTTTCTGTAAAAGAACCGGTGATTGCGAAGAAGAGTACAAAAGCTGAAATCAAGAGCAAGAAATCAAGCAAGAAAAAAGAAGTTGCAAAAGCATCCAAAAAGAAAAGCAAAACACAGAAATCAAAGAATACAGAAAAGAAGAAATCAACAAAAGAGAAAAAGAAAGGCAAAAAGCGTGCTTCGCTTGATCCATATTTGATTGAACTTTCAACGTATGTGGGTGATGTTCCAAAAGCACCCAAATCACGCAAAGGCAAAAAAGCGAGAGTGAGTATTTCTACAAGTGGCTCCGGAAGCGCTATGCAGGTTATTTCAGTAAGTGGAAGAGGGTCAGCCACATCTTATCTTACGATGAAATATCCTGATATGTTCGTGGCAGGTGTGCTCAAGCATCAATTAAAACTTGCGGGTGTTTCTGTCAAAGGAAGCATTGCAAGAAAAGTCACGCCTGAGAATGCAGAGATCATCGGAGAATTCAAGCATCCACTCAGTTATCTTGTTGGATTGGTTAATAAGAACAGTGATAATTTCCTCGCAGAACATGTCTATAAACTTGTGGGTGCATCGGCGGGCGGACAAAAAAATACGGGCAAAGTTGCGACAGAAACCGTCAAACGCGTGCTCTCTGACAATGGAATTCCGGTGGATGGCATTTGTATCTATGATGGAAGCGGTCTTTGCAGAAAGAATCTTTTCTCCGCAGCAGTGCAAACCATGCTATTGAATCGCGCTTTGAAATTGCCATTCGGACAAGATTTCAAAAATTCACTTTCCGTTGCCGGTGTGGACGGTACATTGAGAAAGCGCATGTCAGGCACCTATGCGGCAAGTAACTTGCGAGCAAAGACTGGTACTTTGCGTAATACAAGCGCTCTATCGGGTTATTCATATACTAAAGACGGTGAGCAATTGATCTTCTCCATCATTTCGAATGGTCCATCTGTCGGTGAGTATAAACAACTCGAAAACAGAATCGGTGAAGCCATTGCAAATTTCAGTTATGCCTCATCATTGAAAGGTTCACAATGATGCAAATCCTCCTCATTTGCTCTTCAATCCTCATTGCATTTGCGGGTATTTCCTGCAGTAAACATCAATCAGGAAATGACACCATTTCAATGGTGCGTACCAATCTTGGCGGTGGAGCTGATCGCTCAAACAATTTCATGTCCGTTGCCGAAAGATTCACCGCTGAAACAGCAATCTTTGAGCAATTTCCCGTGAGTGATTCTCTCGGATTATCTTCGCTCATGGCGATTGATGAAGTGAATGTGGCATTTGCAACCGAAAGTGGATTTGTGGGTGTGGGGAATTCATCGCTTGTGAAATGGACATTAAAAGTCTCCGAAGGAAATGGATTTGTGGCATCCGGAATGTGTCGCGACACATCAGGTAATCTCTATTGCGTGAGCACCACCGGATATATGATCAAGATTTCTCCCGATGGCATCATGCAATGGCGCAAGAAATTGCTCTCAGCGCATGCAGGACCAATCATTTGGCTCGATTTATTGTCAGTGAAAGATGGTATCGTTGCCTCTGGTGACACCACACTCTTCAAAGTGGACTTTAATGGTAAAGTCAAATGGCGTCAAGACCGCGCCTCAACTCCCGTGCGCACCATCAGTGCTGATGCATCAGGCAATCTCTATGCTTCTCATTCGATGAATGAATTCGGTGGAACTGATACAGTGCTATGTTATAATCCCGAAGGAAAGACTCGCTGGAAAGCTGTTTTACCATTTGTTCGACTCACCACGCAACCTGTTGTACATCATGATCGGATTTTTGTTGGTGGTCAACGCATGGACAATGGTCGAAAAACACCGGCACTTTTCTGCTTCCGCGATGAAGGCACCAAATGCTGGGAAAAAGTGCTCACGGAAACACCTCGTTTTCTTTCTTCAGATGATTCATCTCTGTATATCGTTTCATCCGAACCACGCATTGCCGAAAAGGCAAGAACATTGCTGATGGGTTATACGCATGATGGACAAAAGCGCTGGCATGTATATGTTTCCGCGCAAGCAATTGCTCCATTGCTCATCAGTAAAACGAATGTCGGATTGCTCGCAAAACATGAGCAATCTGCGGCGGATTTCTTTTTGTTCGGTAAGGATGGAATTCTTGAATCACAATTCTCATTCGCAGACAAAGGGAATTCAGCACAAGCCGATTTCCTTCCATTTCCTGCAGTCTTGAATGGTTCGACGATTGCTCTTCCTTGCAAGGATAAATCAGGTGTGGTAGCCGTTCAGGAGAAAAGAGGTTTATTGTTCTAAATCTTTGCGCATCACTTTTTTGTACATCCACAATAAGAACCATTGCGCGCCTAGTCTGCCAAAACTCAATCCAATCGACGCTGCTATGATACCAACGGGCTGAAAGAATGTTGTGGTAAGAAAAATCAATGTGATCATTCCGCCCACTTCAATCATCGTGGAATAAGTGACAATTGCATTTCTGCGATTATTCATCATGATGGATCGCAAATAGGCAAAGCTGATCGCGAGGAATGGAAGAAAGAATACAATCCTCGCGGGTAATACTGCAAATGATGCCAAT
>DBCJ01000032.1:0-1206 GCA_002293005.1 Ignavibacteria bacterium UBA961
TCCCATGAAAAATGTTCTTCAATCAAACGGCGACCATTCTTCGCCATGCGAACGCGAAGTTCATCATTATTCAAAAGTTGTATTGCATACTCCGACATCTCTTCATCATTTTTTGCGATGAAGGCATGTTCGCCATGTATGATAGGAATGCCTTGACTTCCGGATTTAGTCGTGATCAATGCACATCCCATCGCAAGCGCCTGCAAAGCTTTGTTTTGAATGCCGGATGCGCCTTTATGAGGATGCAAGAAAATAGCTGCATTATAATAATAGTCCTCAATCACATCTACATTCGGATGAATGGAAATACCATTCCCTTCAAGATCTAGAATTGCTGTTCCGGGATCTGACCCTGCAATGGAAAGTGTTGCATTCGGAATCGCTCTGCGAATATACGGGAAGATGTTGTTTGCGATATGCAAAGCCATCATTTCATTTGCATGGACTTGCAATAAACCAATAAACACAATACCTTTTCTTGTTCTGAGTTGTTCTTCGCTCGAAGCAGGCATGGCTTCAAGATCGATACCATTCGTTAGCAGAGCATACTTCGCATTCGGCTTACTTTCCTGCATGGCACGAATATCGGTTTCTGTCACACATGTCACGCAATCAAATTGCTCAATGATGCTTGGCTCATATGATTTGAGTTTCATGACCTCCCAAGAACGAATCATCTTTTGCAAAAGATTTGATGTCGTGGATACCGAACGAGATTGATACAGAACTCGACAATCCTCGGCAATGAGCAATTTCGGAATGGGAATATGTTTGATATATTCGGCGGTACGCATGAAAAATGCAATCAGCAAATCAAAAGATTGCTCGCGAATTTCACGCTGAGCAATCTCATGAAAAGCAGGATCATCATAAAATGCAATTTCAAGTGGTTGATTTGTCCAAAATGTCTTGACGCATCGCAAACCATTCTTGAATGGAGTCACTGTCACTGTATGGACTTTTATCCCAAGTTCTGTCAAAGGCTTGAGTCTCTCCGGTGTCGGTGCCTCGCCATGTATGCAGGAGATGAGCGTGACATCATGCTCTTTCGATAAATGTTTCAAGAGATGAAATGATTTAATGCGATCCCCACCAATGAGCGGAAACGGAAAGCGCGCCGTGAGAAAGAGTATCTTTTTCCGTTTCATGCTTGATCATCTCCATCGGGCAATAAGGCAAAGCGACCTGCAATCTGTTCTTCGACGG
>DBCJ01000032.1:1294-2247 GCA_002293005.1 Ignavibacteria bacterium UBA961
AGCAAATATAGATGCTCTTTAGCGCGAGTGATCGCGACATACATCAGGCGACGCTCCTCTTCGATATGTTCTTCATCAATGAGCGCTTTATTCGGTGGAAATTTACCATCCAAAACCCATGGTATAAATACGGTATTCCATTCCAAACCTTTCGAAGAATGTATCGTTGAAATCGTGAAAAACTCATCTTCATTGAATTCTTCACCTGCTTCAGCGGATTCCGTGGGTGGTTCGAGAGCCATTTCGGATAGCATGGTCGCGATATCGGTATAGCGCTCAGCGATAGCGGAAAATGTTTCAATGTCTTTCCATCGTTTTGCACTATCATCATGCTTTTTACGAAGAATCGGCCGATAAAATTCTCCGGCCAAATATAATTTCTCATTCATGCTCAGCGATGGATCTTGCATATTTCTCAAGAGCGCGATCAATCGAAGAATTTCATCTTTTCCGCGTTTGATATCCTGCCAACCATGATCACTCATTAGGTTGAGTTTCCCTGAAGAAATATCATCAGTGATGATGGATGCAGTGCCTGGTCCTACTCCCTCAAGAAGCAATAGCAATCGATGCAAAGCAAGAATATCACTCGGATTATTTGCTATGCGAAAAAATGCGAGCATGTCTTTCACATGTGCTGTTTCTATGAATTTGAATCCACCGAATTTTCTGAATGGTATTTGTGCTTTTGCGAGTTCTATTTCAAGATCGAATGACATATATCCGGATCTCACCAAAGCAGCCATGGCATTCAGTGAAATGCCTTCTTCTCGAAGTTCCAAAATCTGCTGTACGATAAATGCCGATTGCTCTTGCTCATTTCTCGTTGAAATGATCATCGGTTTTTCTTCGGAAATCAATGAACTGAATAGTTCCTTTTTATATCCGAATGATGCAGATTGGAGAACATGATTTGCGCAGTCGAGAATGGGTTGGACAGATCTATAATTCTG
>DBCJ01000032.1:2432-7785 GCA_002293005.1 Ignavibacteria bacterium UBA961
TCCTGATATTCATCAATCATGATGAATTGATGCTCTTTCTGAAGTTGTGAAGCTATATGTGGTTTGCTTTCAAGCAGCATCAGAAGATAGACAAGCAAATCATCATAATCCATCAAATGATGTTGCCTCTTATAATTCACATACTGCGTGAAGAGTGCGATGATAGCATCAAGCTCCTGAATAAACTGCGGATATTGTTCATGCACGATGGATTCCACTGTCTTGCACATATTGACAGATAATCCATAGATCGTTGCGAGCGTATGCTTTTGAGGAAATCTTCTCTTGGTCTTTTGTGCGGAGCTGCGATTCCGAATGAGATTCATTGCATCTTCCACATCAGATTGATCAATCACGGAGAAAGTTTGATTGAATCCCAATTCTGTTGCAAAGCGTCTGAGTGTACGATGTGCAAATGAGTGGAATGTTCCTCCATTCACTTTATCGCATCTTCCAGCCAGCATGGTAGATGCTCTGCGAAGCATTTCAGAAGCGGACTTTCGGGTGAATGTCAGAAGGAGAATGCGCTCGGGAGGAATGCCTGATTCAACGAGTCTGGCAAGTCGATAGACCAAAACGCGGGTTTTGCCTGTTCCTGCGCCGGCAAGCACGAGTGCCGGACCATAGACATGACATACCGCGGACAATTGAGCCGGATTCAATTCCTGTTCATAAGGAATGGTATAGCGTGCCTCTGCAGTCTTGTCCGATTGTACAATCGAATGTGATGTAGTAGAGCTGCGTAGGACGAGTTTTTTCATTGATAAACATCAGTGATGTTGAAATCAGAATTGATCTTCTTGTGTTTCCTCATCATCGAAGAGCGGATCATCATCTAGATCATTTTCATCGAATGCGAGTTCATCATCGAATTCATCATCGGAATCCCAGCCACCTGTTACAAGATCAGACTCCAAGAATTCTTCAAGTTGTTGCAATACAGGTTCTTGAGAAAGGAGTGAAACAAGCTTTTGTGCATGAGCATCTGCATCCGCAGAAGTGCAATTCCAAATCTCTTCTTTCATATATGAAGGAGTTTTCTTCGCATCGGTGATCATCCCGACTATTGCTGATTGATTCGTGATCGTCGTCGTCACATCCGTGTCTGCATTTGTTGCTCTCACTTCAAATGTTGCAGGCTTATCGCCAGTGGTCCAGATGATGTCGATATAAAAAAGATCCCCTTCAAAACTTTTCAAATGTTGTTTGTTCTTCATGATGCTTCTGTCGGAAAGAGTAAAGAATGATTTGATATAATGCGGGCAAAGATAAGAAAATGACAAGAATGCTCAATCTTGAAGAAGCTTGGTTCTGAATGCTTGATATTCTGGTGCATTCTTGATTTCAAGAGCTTTGTCAATATGCTCCCATGCTTTTTCATTCTCGGATATAGATTGATAGATCATGCTCAGATGATAATGGAGAATCCCGCTTCTATCCATATCTTGATTCAAAGCTTTTTGAAGAATTTCAATTGCAGATTGTGTATTACCCATTTTGAATTGTAACCAAGCATAGGTGTCAAGATAGGATTGATTATCGGGATACTGTGAAATCGCCAGCAGAGACATCCGCAATGCTTCATTTAGATTCTCATTTCTTTCCGTGAGAGAATAGGCATAATTATTATTATACATCGCATTCATGCTATCAAGTTTGAGTGCTTCTCCAAAGCAGGAGTCGGAAGCGCGGTATGCTTTCTCATGACCAAATATTCCGCCCATCTCTGCCCATGCATCACCCTCTTTTGGGTTTCTACGAATCGCTTCTTGCAAATAGGATTTTGCTTCAGAAAATTTGTCTTGCTCCCGCGCCTGTATTCCCAAGAGAAAATGAAATCTTGATTCTTCGGGATATTTTTGGGCATATCGTTTGCAATGCGTGATAAATAGTGAGATTCTTTCCATTCGCATCAATTCATAAGCAAGTCCGATTGTCTGTTTGACATGACTTGTATCCGCTCTATTCAGCGCCTTTTGATGCAATGCATCAGCTGTTTCATGTTGTGCAAATTCTGCCATCAATGCGAGTGAAATCAACATATTCCAAGAAGATGTGTTATAGTCCTTGACCTTCATGAGATGCCTTTCTATCATCCCATTCACATTCAGCGTGTCCTTCCGAATGAGAATATTCATGAGAAGCGCTTGATAATAATCTTCCAATTCTTGATCAATTGCCGTTGGTAGAAAACCTTCAATTACAGTGAGCACCTCTTCGCTGCGAGCATATAATTGCAAACCTTCAATGAGCAGTGAACGAGCTTTGGAATTATCCGGATGCATCGCATAATGCTCTCTCATCAATGTTATGAATTCTTCCTCTTTTCCATTTCGTACAAGCAACATGCCGAATCGATTGACGATATCTGTTTCATATCCGGTGGAATTGATGAGTTTCCGAAAATGCTTTTCTGCCTCTTCAGGAAATAAGATCTCCGTCAAAGCGGCAAGGGCATAAGTATATTTGATATCGGACTTCATGCTGTCCAAATCGATATAAGCAATTAGTGCTTTGTCATATTGCTCATGATCTATATAGAATTCAGCTAGGGCTTCACGGGCTATGATCAAATTCGGTTCGAGCAATACGGCTTTTTTCATGTGCTCAATGGCAAGATCTGTCTTGAGAAGTTTATAGTAAGACATTCCCATTGAATAAAAGGTCATTGCCGAAGTATCAAGATGCAGAATACGCTTATAGATTTTAAGCGCTTCATCATGTTGATCACGCAATTGCAATTCAGATGCTTGAAGATAATAGTCCAAAACTATACCGGCCATTCTGCTGGAATCAGCTTTGGAAAGTGGCGATGGTTTTGTTCTGAAAATGGAAGGGAGCGGCTTGACAATTCGTTTGTTTACCGTATTGATATTTGTTTCAGGAAGCGGTGAGGTACATCCCCAGAATACCATAATTCCGAGAAGGATCATGGATAGATTCAAGAGTGATATACCTGAGGTGATTTTCATCTTCATGTGATGAATATGCATAAAAAAACCCCACTTGTAGCCAAGCGGGGTATGAGATATACTTTTTAGATTACTTGGAAGCAAGATCTTTCATCATTGCCGCATAACCCTTTTTGTCGAGCGTACGCAATGCACGAGCTGTTGCTTTTACTGTAATGAAACGACCTTCTTCTGGAATCCAGATGCGCTTCTTCTGAAGATTGGGAAGAAAGCGTCTGCGTGTGCGATTATTAGCATGAGAAACATTATTCCCATAACGGACGGTCGTACCGGTCAATTCACAAACCTTTGACATTGTCTTATACCTTGATATAGAGGTGTTTTCAATTACTTTTTTTAGACTGCAAATATAGGGTATTATCCTAATACATTCAAACTCTTTTACCGCTATTTTTCTCGACTTATGGCGTTTTTTTCGCTTCAATCACCCCGAAAAGTCGTTGGGAGATACCTGAATTCACCATTTTTATGGTTCTCATGGGCATTCCTGCGGATTTGTATGCGGATATGATTATTGCATACACAAGTCCATGATGTACCCAAAAAATCCAATTGATCCAATAGTAAGTGGAGAAGGAAAAAGCTACATGCGCAATCATGACATATGGTGCAATGGCTGTCATGGTGAGCATATCGGGTGATAATCGTGAGCGTAATTCTTCATTCCTTGAAGCATGAAATACACGCTTGAAGAGATATGCGAATACTGATACATAAGCCGCGAATCCCAAAGTGCCTCTTTCTGCAAGCAAACCGGAATGCAAAGAATCCGAAAATGAAATGGGATTTAACTTGGAATAATACTCATAGCAACCGGCTCCGATCCCGGTGATCGGGAACTCTGCCCAAATGGAAAAACCCTGAAATATCGTGGAAAGTCTGCCGAAGAATGACTCACCGACAATGGAAGTACCACGACCACCGCCGGTTGAAAGTACATCCACAATCCCGCCAACTCTTTTTGTGAAAAGGTCGAATACGCTGATGCTTACATATTGACTAACGATTGCATCTGTCACTAAAATGAGGGCAAATCCTCCTGCAATAGAGGAAAGCAATGCCACTTTCTTATTGGACTTTTCAAATATCATAGCCCAAATCGTGATGAGCGAAAGAGAAAATAGTGCAGTGAGTGAAAAGGTGAGAAACATGCCGATGATTGCGGGAATGACAATGCAAGCACGCAAAAGTTTTGATTCTAAAAAAGGTTTTGTATTGCGCAAAAAGGGGATAAGCAGGAATGTTAATACGAGTGTATTGAACTGCGCATAAAATGATGGCTCGCTGAATATCGATGTTGCACGATAGAAATTCTCGAAGCGAAGACTGAGCTGCGTCATATTGTCCATCGAATGATAATTCCGAATGCTGATGGACACATTATTGATAGGAATCCAGGCAAGTGGCAAATCAAATGCCCGCGCAAAAATCTGATAGATGCCGAAGATATTTATGGCTATGCTGATCACAAGCATGAATCGTATTGCCGATCTGAATGCATCGGCAGAATAGATCCCGGAGGCAAATGTGATGATGAGAAGCCACTTTGAAAGAAAATTCGTGCTTGTTTTCAGCCACTGAATCTGCATGTCTGCATTATTTGAGATCAGCGGCATGAAGACGGATGCATATTCGGCAAATAGTATTGCAAAAAGTCCTGTCAATGCCCAACCCGGCAATGTTTGCGTTTGCTCGCCTTTCCAAAGAAATCTATATAGCGCAAAGAAGATCACAAGCCATGAACTGACATCTGCCGGAGTGATACCATAAGTACTCACATTGAAGAATTGATAGATATTAATCCAACAGGCAACAAAGACAAGCGATATGATGAATGACTGCGCTTTCATGAATGATGAGCCAAAGCTTCCTTCAGTGAATTGACATCATGGACAGGCAAGGTGCAAGCATAATCCTTGCATAAGAAAATGGAAAGATCCTCTTTACTTTTTTGACCAGAAAGCATCGGAGAAATAGTATCGAGTTGATTACCGGTTTCATTGTATGCGATGACTGCATGTGGCAAATATGTACTCAATATCAATTGTTTGCATGCATCTCTTTCCTGCGATGTTTCAATTCCTGTAATCATGATTTCAGAGCGTGGTCCTGTAAGAAATGACAATGTCATCAGCATCGCAGAAAATCCATTTGGATAGGATTGAATATTCTTTCCATTGGCTTGAATGATTGCATATGCCGTGGAGAAATACTCTTGTTTACCTGTCAATGCACCAAGTTTGGCGAAGACCATCGATGCAATGGAAGCGCCCGATGGAATGGCTCCATCATAAGCCGATGCATATTGATGAAAGTCGAGTTCTTGGATTTTCGACACCTTTATGCGACCTTCATCATCCATGAATTGCTCTTTGAAAATC
>DBCJ01000088.1 GCA_002293005.1 Ignavibacteria bacterium UBA961
AGTGAATTGAGTGAAGATGAGCGCAATGTATTGTCGCATTTTGAACATGAATTGTTAACCGAAAAGAGAAAAAATACAACCCTTTTTCATAGTTCAATACCTGTGAATGATTCGCTTCCATTTTTCTTTGATGGAATTATATCGAATCATGAAAAAGCAATCTATCTTCAACAAGATTCTCTCATAACACTTTTTTCATCTCCATTGTTTTCCATTGAATCTGCATTTAGGTCTGACTCAGCAACCGCTTCCATGCTGACGGGTCAGGCAGGACTTCGTATGCATGGAACAATGCGTGGGAATGTTGGTTTCTTTTTACAAGTGACAAATGGTGCATTGCTTTCAGGTGATCGTTCGCTCGCACTTGATGATCCACGGCTTCGACAGAATATAAAGTTTGCGGTTTATGACAGTGACTTCGATTTTACGGAATCACATATTCGCTATGACAATGATTGGTTTTATGCAAGCATTGGTCGCGAGTCCAGAACGCTTGGCGCGGGATTCAACCATCATCAATTTCTTGGAAGAAATTCTCCACCGCTTGATGCATTGATGATTGGCGCGAGAACCAAGACATTCGAATATCGTTATACGCATGCATCATTATTGTCGCTACCGCAAGATGCGAATGGACAAATCATTCTGCCGGGTCAGACAAATTCAACTGGCTCCGATAAATTTATGCCGGCAAAAACACTCGTGATGCATAGAGCAGCATTTCGTCCAACTTGGGGTGAGATTGCTATTTGGGAAAGCGTGATTTATCAAAACAGAACATTTGATTTGGCATATCTAAACCCACTGTCTTTTTTGAAATCTGTTGAACATTCACTTCGTGATCGTGACAATAGTGCAATGGGTTTTGATTTCACTGTGAGACCAATGAAAAATCTCATACTCAAAGGTGCATATCTACTTGATGATCTGATCTTCTCAAAAATTGGAACTGATTATTGGTCGAATAAATCTGCTTTTTCATTCGGTGGGATGTATGCATTATCCGCAATGAATATCGCAATCGAATATGCACGGGTTCAACCATATACGTATTCGCATTTCAATGTGCAGAATTCGATGTCAAGCGATGGAGCGAATATCACGGGTTCACTCAGACCCAATTCAGATGAGATATCACTCAGCGCATCGCTCTTTCATGGACATCGCTATCCCATTCGCTTATTGTTTGCCTATCAAAGACATGGCGCAAATGAAATCGCCAATATCAATGGTCGAGATTCAATCATCGTGAATCATGGTGCAAATACACTTCAGGCGCGTAGGCCTTGGGATTCTGAATATGCACCATTCCTTGGTGGAATTCTTGAAGAAGCTTTGCGAGCACAAATCACTGCGGGTTTTGAAATCATTCGTGGTTTGAATGTGCAAGCACTCTATGCATTGCGTTCTCAAGCGGGGAATCTTACGCATTTCATGCAGGCCTCACTTCGTTTTGAAGATTTTTAGGCGCATCCATGAATATGCATTTCATATTTGCATTGATTGCAGTCTTCTTCATGGTATATCCATTTGCATTCTATCCCATGATGCTGAAGATATTGATGTATTTGCGTAAAAAATCACTGCATTCACTTGATACACCGCAGATCAAGCTTGAGGATTTACCAAGTATTGCAGTACTTATTTCAGCATATAATGAAGCGGAGTATATAGAAGAAGCGATTCGAACAATCATCGATCAACAATATCCGAAATATGAAATTCACATTGGTAGCGATGGTTCGACGGATGATACGGTTAAAAGAGTGGAAATACTCCAAAATGAAATTACTCATCTGCATATTCATGATTTGTCAAAGCGCGGAAAAAATGCGGTGAATGAATATTTGGTTGCTCATTCCACTTCCGAAATCATTGTGCATGTTGATGCTGATGTGAGATTGAAATCCGGCGCTTTACATTCCATGTGTTCTAGATTTCATGATGCGGAAGTTGGTGCCGTCATTGGAACTTCCATGGATGCGCCAATGGACAATGCACATCATGATCATGAGGAAGAGCATTCCGCTTATAGAAATATGGAGTTCAAGACACGATCCATGGAATCCGCTTTGGCTTCCACGGTTACGAGTCTTGGACATTTTTACGCGGTGCGAAGAATATATCGCAAAGCACTTCCAAATGAAAAAGTATGTGATGATTATATGCCTATTCTTCATGTATTGATGGAAAAAAAACGAGTCATTGCTGATCCACATGCATTTGCCTATGAAGTGCGCGAAATGAAATCCGGAACCGAATTCAAGCAGGCCAAGCGCTTTGCCGCTTGTGGTATGGCAACAGTTTGGGAAGCAAAGAAACTACTGCTTCCACAATGTGGATTGATTGCATTATTCCTGTGGTCACGCAAAATGCTACGCTGGCTGATGCCGATCATCTACATGAAAGCAATGGCATTTGCGTTCCTGTCTTGGATGGATGATTCACTTGGCGGACAGTATCTTTTCTATTTTTTGTCCGGAATCATACTGCTTTCATTGCCGGGTTTTCTCGGAATACGCATAATACCTATTCGACAAGCATGTATTTTTGTACGATTGCAAATCAGTTTACTCGGTGCATGGTATCATGTATTGAGTAGCAATGCTTCTTCCTCATGGGAGAGAACATAATTCAATGAACACTGAGCTTCACATGTCTCCATATCGGCGCTTTCGAGATTTCGCCTCCAAATCCACACCCGGAATATTTCAGGTGATTGGAGACATCATCTCCATTGCATCTGCATTGCCGGTGTTTTTGCTACTGGGATTTGTGACAGGACTCTATACCACGACACTTCCATTATCCGATGAAACAACACTGCAAACACTTGTTTTGAGTGTAATGCCACTCTTGGTGACCTATTGGATTATCATCTTTTGGTTGGCAGGATTGTATAGGAATTGGTTTGTAAGATCGCCATTCACTGAAATGTTCACCGTTATAAGAGCCATTGGTTTTGGAAGTATTGTCATTTTCCTGGCCATATTGTTCACGAGCGCAAATTTCAGAGGATTTCGATTGAAGATTGTGCTCTATGCAGTCATACTTACCATACTCGTGGTACTTGTGCGCGTATTTGGCAGAATGCTGCAACGATTCTTGAGAAGAAAAGGCATCATCAAAGTATCCACGATTTTCATGGGACATCCCGAAGCAATGCTTGAGATGTTCACAATCATGAAAGAAAATCCATCTTGGGGTTATAATGTTCAAGGAATTGTTTTAAAAAATGATGCTGATTTGGAAAAATGGACATCCATTGCTCATGGAGAAGCTTTACAAATACCAGTTCTTGGATTCGTGAATGACATTCATGAAATCGTGAAAAGAGATAGACCGGCAGATCTCGTGGTGATGATGGATGCCCTTGATCATAGATGGATGATTGAATTGGTGATGGAATGCAGAGAGCTTGGCATCGGGGTGAAGATACAACCTGATTTATATGAACTTTTTACCGGTCAGGCGAGATTACTAGCAATACATGGCATGCCATTGATTGACATCAATCCCGAACTCATGAAAACATGGGAGAGATTCATAAAACGCGCAATCGATATCGCATTGAGCTCTTGTGTACTCATTATTGGTTTTCCATTTCTTCTCATCACGGCATTGATGGTTCGAATCGATTCTAAAGGACCCGTGATTTTCAAGCAAAGAAGAGTTGGAAAGAATGGCAAAGTATTCACGATGTATAAATTCAGATCGATGGTGATTGATGCAGAAGCGGGTGGACAAAAATGGGCAGTGGTGAATGATCCTCGCGTGACAAGAATCGGTAGATTTTTGCGTAAGTCTCATCTCGATGAAATGCCGCAATTTTGGAATGTACTTAAAGGAGAAATGAGTCTTGTGGGACCGAGACCCGAGATGCCTTTCTTTGTTGATAAATTCAAAAAAGAATTACCCTATTATACACGCCGACTTGTCATTCGACCCGGCCTCACAGGTTGGAATCAAATACATTATCGGAATTATCAAGAGTCGATTGAGGAAATCACCAATCGTCTCAAACATGATTTTTACTATATTGAAAACATGTCTTTGCAACTCGATATCGAGATCATTATGCGCACAGCAATTCGCGTATTCAAAGGACATGGTCAGGCATAATGGACAACTTCATGAAAGCGATCGTCATCATACCGACTTATAATGAAATAGACAATATCGACAATATCCTCACTGCGGTTCTGGAAGCCGCCGATGTGCATGTGATGATTGTGGATGATAATTCTCCTGATGGCACGAGCAATCATGTGGAAGAGAGGATGAAAAGCGATTCTCGCATTCATCTTTTGAAGCGACCCGGCAAAATGGGTTTGGGTACCGCTTATTGTGAAGGTTTTGCAAAAGCTCTCGGAATGGGATATGAAGTGATCATGGAAATGGATGCGGATTTCTCACATGATCCGAAAGACATTCCAAGATTCTTGAAAGAAATTGAAACGAATGATTTAATCATTGGCTCGCGTTATTCCAATGGCGTGAATGTCGTGAATTGGCCACTACGCCGATTGATTCTCAGTTATAGCGCAAATCTGTATACGAGAATCATCACAGGCATGCCCGTAAAAGATGCAACGGGAGGATTCAAGTGTTTCCGTGCTTCAATGCTGAGCAAGATTGATCTCAATGATATTCATTCGAATGGATATGCATTTCAGATTGAAATGAATTATCGCTTATGGAAGGCAGGCGCACGCATCAAGGAAATTCCGATAGTCTTCGTAGATCGCAGATCAGGTGTTTCAAAGATGAGTAAGAATATCGTCTATGAAGCAGCTTTTTTGGTGTGGAAATTACAATTCATGTGGATCTTTGGCAGAATCAAAACAAAAGCTTAATAATTTGATTCATCACGCCATCGTAGAATTTTCCAATCCTCTTCAGTTGAATTTCTTTTCAATTGTAGATTCACCCTTCCTTGAACACGCACGATGTCTTGCGGATTGAATGTAATCGTGAGATTGAATCCTCGTGCAATGTCCAATCGGATGCTATCCCCTGTTGAGATCACGATATCATTCCAAATCAAATCAAGATTCTGTGCTGCATTGAATAAACCTGATGTCGTGAACATGTCTTGATCTCTTCCCCAAGTTCCATCCACACCGGTTTCATAATTGCGATAAATGAAGATGAAGTCTTTGTCGAGTAATCGACCATAAGCTAAAGTGTCTTTATATAAATACGCGCTTCTGAAATTTTGAAAAATACCATCAACCGTTTTTTGATCGGCAAATACATTTTCTCCGAGTGGAGTATCAGAAAGTTTCGGCGCAAATGGATTTGTGCATGAAGAAAACAGCATCATTCCTGAAATGATGAAGAACAAGAAAATATATGCTATTGATTGGCGGAACATGTATTGAAGCTATGCTGTTTATTCATGCGATTGCGATAAATTAGCAAGAAATCAGCTATTCATGGACATAGTCACTTCTTTATGATCAAGGCAGAACATTCACCTTTATGGAGAAAAATACTCACATGGTATTTTTCGCGCTCTTTGCGCAAGACATTTTACAGATGTCTTGTGAAGGGTGAAAAACACATGCTACCATGGCATCTTGACAAGAAGCATGATGAACCTGCCATTCCATTGATTGTATATTGCTCTCATGGCGGTTGGTGGGATGCAGCTCTTGCAATTGCCATCACGAATGGTCGGCTTGCTGTTGAGTCCTATGGCATGATGGAAGAAAAGCAATTGAAGAAATATCGCTTTTTTGCCAAAGTAGGTATGTTTTCCGTTCATCGCAGCAATGCCAGATCAGCAATTAAATCTTTGAAATATGCTTCTGAATTGATCAAGGATTCACGCAAAGTACTCTGGATGTTTCCACAGGGTGAGCTGATTCATCAAGAGCTGAGACCCATTCAGGCATATACGGGAATGGCGAATATGGTTGGTATGTTGGGTAGAGCATGGTGTGTACCGGTTGCCATTCGTTATGATTTTCTTTATGAACAACAGCCCGAAGCATGGCTTTCGATCGGTGAACCTGAACTTATAACTGCGGAAGCTTTTCCTGATAAATTCTCAATGACCGAGCATTTTCGCATTCGTCTTACTGAATTGATGGATGAAGTCAGAGCTGATGTAATGGAGAATCGAAAAACCGGATATGAGGTTTTTCTACAAGGTAAAACTTCTGTCGAAAAGCGTTGGGATTCCGTTCGAGGCATGGAATAATCCTGTAAATCAGTCTTTTTTTATTTGCCTTTCATGAATTCAAGGACTATGTTTGTGATATGCAAAAATTGAGATACATATTTTTAGCTCTCATCACGACAATCACCGTATTTGCGGCTGAGATTTCTTTCGATCATATGACAGCAAAATCTGATGGAAAGGTTATTACCGTTGAATGGCGACCAAGTCTTGAAAAAGGGGTGAGACTATATGAATTGGAGCGTAATTCCGGTAATGAAGGATTTCGTTCCATTGCAGAATTAGAGCCAAAAGGAGCCCAGTTTACCTATCGCTTCATAGATGAAAATGCTTTGATGAAGGGTGGGAATAATGAGAGGATTTTGGGGAAAGTATACTCGTACAGGGTTAAAGTCATTGCCTTTGACAATTCCATTTCTTATTCAAACATTGTGAATGTCAGTCATAGTGTGAGCGGAATTCGTCGCACTTGGGGTATGATTAAAGAAATGTTCCGTTGATATGATTCCAACATTTTTGATTGTATTTATGCGTAATTCCCTTTTGTGTTTGGGTTTGTGCATGTTTTGTTTTGTCCCTGAATTATTGGCAGATAAGTGCGGAACATTTGGCAATCGCCATGAAGCAAGCATGGGAGCCATTCTCAAGGGAGAGCGAGTCCTCAAGCCTGATTTACCTTTCTCTTTCACATCAAGCAAGAATCATTTCCGAATTCATTATTCTTTAAGTGGTCCGAATGCCGTGGATACCACTGATGTAAATCGTAATGGCACCCCTGATTATGTGGATGCTTGTGGCGAAGCATTTGAATATGCTTATACCATACAAGTTGACAGCATGGGCTTTCCTCCTCCGCCGAATAATGGAGAAAATGGAAAAGACCCATACGATGTATATCTGATAGACCTTTCCAAAGATGGCTTTTATGGTTTGACCACTTCGGAATTGTCATTGCCCGGTTCAACAAATCAGCATAGATACACACTGACATATATTGAGCTTGACAATAATTATAGTAAGTCAGACAAGACAGGCAATGGGAGTCCATCATTCAATACTTTTGAATTGGATGCCTTAAAGATTACAGCGGCACATGAGTTTCAACATGCCATTCATCTTGCCAATTATGGGATGAATGATCAGTTATATGATGTTTCTTTATATGAAATGTTCTGTACATGGATTGAAGCTTATCATTATCCAGAAATCAAAGATTATCAATTTTATGTAAAGAACTTCTTCAGCAATCCCAAAGAGAATCGATTTGGTCAAAGGTACTCTCAATTTGTCAGTTCCGGCTATGCAAATGCATTGTTTTTTGAATACCTTCATGACAAAACTCAAGAGCAATCACTTGGTTTTAAGCCTATTTTGGATATGTGGGACAATATCGGAAAGAAGAATTTACCTTATAGAGCATTGGAATTGTCTTTGACAAACAACAATCTTCCCTTGCATGAATTATGGTGTGGTTTTCTAGAGCGAACATATTTTACAGGCAAAAGAGCCAGAGGTATTGATTCCGCACTTTTGTTCAGGGATGCGCATGTATTTCCTCTCATGGAATCCGATACTATGACGGCAAATCCAACAGCACTTTTCTCGGGTGATGTATTTCCTTATGAGATAAGATCATTATCCAGTGGATTGATTGGCAGTGGTTATTTGACGGATACGGCCAATATGTTCATTTCACCTGCTTATCCTGATTTTTTCAGAGTATTTGGTGGACAAAGCACATCATTTTCAGTTGTTATTGATAAGAACACCGACAAAACACCTATAGGTTTTTCGGAATATTATGTTGATATAGATCTTAAATCCACCAAATACTGCTCACTTATCAAGTTATCCGAGGGTGAATTATTATTGCCTGCGGAGCGACCATATCCCAATCCCCTTTCCTTGAGTAAGCATTCGGAGATTCATTTTCCATTGCCCTATGCAATTACATTGGGTCAAGAAGTTGAAATCAAGATATTCACTGTAGCTGGTGCACCTGTACACTCAGAAAGGGTTAAAACACGAGTAGATTATTCGAATAATTCGGTGACAGGCGCAAATATATTGGTGGCAACCCTTGAAAATACCGGTGTTTTAAGTCCTGGAATCTACATTTACACCATCTTTTCCGAGCATGAGCCCATATCGGGAAAGTTTATTGTAAAGCGTTAAATCATTCGAAACTTCTCCCCAGTTTATCCACATTTTCTCGTGGAAAATCCCGCAATCCTCTATTCAATTGCTAGTTAGGATATTCTTCCTATCAATGTGGAAAATGCTCTAATTTTCTAAAAATCAGAGATTTAATTTTGCTCATTGTACAATTTCCCGTAAATTTGTGGTCTTCGCTTTTGGCGAGGATTTCTCAATCTAGATAAATAATAATCTTCATAAATATTCTATTGCGGTAGGTTAAGACAGCTATGTCAGACATCTCAAAAGTTCGGAATATTGGTATTTCTGCCCACATTGATTCGGGTAAGACCACGCTCAGCGAGCGAATTTTGTTCTATACAGGTAAGATCCACAAGATCGAGGAAGTGAGAGGAAAATCGGGTGTTGGTGCCACGATGGACTCCATGGATCTTGAGAGAGAAAAAGGGATTACCATTCAGTCTGCAGCCACTTACTGCACATGGGGTGATTTTGAAATCAATTTGATTGACACTCCCGGTCACGTTGACTTTACGGTCGAAGTGGAAAGAGCTTTACGCGTATTGGACGGTGCCGTATTGGTTTTATGCGGTGTTGCAGGCGTTCAGAGTCAGTCGATCACGGTTGATCGCCAGATGAAAAGATATAATGTTCCAAGACTTGCTTTTGTGAACAAGATTGACCGTTCAGGTTCAAATCCTGATCGTGTTGCAGAACAATTGCGTGAAAAATTGCATCATCGTCCTGTTGTCATGACATTCCCGATGGGATTGGAAGACAGATTCGCAGGCGTTATTGATTTGTTGCACATGAAGGCAGTGTTCTTTGATGGTGACAATGGTGAAAATATCCGTAGAGAAGATATTCCTGCAGAATATTTGGAAGAAGCGAAGAAGCGTCGCCATGCTATGGTTGAAGCGCTTTCAGACTTTGATGATACGATTGCAGAGAAATTCTTGATGGAAGAAGAAGTAACTGCTGAAGAATTGATTCCGATCATACGTCGTGAAACCATCAATTTGAAGATCACTCCATTGTACTGTGGTTCAGCGATGAAGAATAAGGGTGTTCAAGTATTGTTGGATGCTGTTGGAATGTTCTTGCCTGCACCAAAAGATGTGAAGAATGAAGGTCTTGATCAAAGTCAGAATGAAGCAAAAATTGAATTGATTCCTGAAAGAACAAAGCCATTTGTTGGTTTGGCATTTAAGCTTGAAGATGGTCGTTTCGGTCAGCTCACATATATGCGTATTTACCAAGGTGGCGTGAAGAAAGGTGATACACTCACCAATATGTCCAATGGTAAGCGCGTGAAAGTTCCAAGACTTGTTCGTATGCATGCTGATGAGATGCATGATATTGACGAAGTAGGTCCAGGTCAAATCGTTGCGATGTTCGGTATTGACTGCGCATCAGGCGATACATTCACAGATGGTAATCTTAGTGTAACGATGACTTCAATGTTCGTTCCTGAGCCGGTTATTGAACTTGCGGTTAGCCCGAAAGAAAAAGCGGGTCAGGTGAACTTTTCAAAAGCATTGAATCGCTTTACAAAAGAGGATCCAACATTCCGTGTATATCGTGATGAAGAGAGCGGTGAAACGATTATCAAAGGAATGGGTGAATTGCACTTGGAAATTTATATTGAGCGTATCAAGCGTGAATATAATTGCGAAGTGAATGTTGGTAGACCAAAAGTTGCATTCCGCGAAACAATTACAGCGAATTCAAATTTCAATTATACTCATAAGAAGCAAACAGGTGGATCCGGTCAATTTGCTCGTGTAGCAGGTCTGCTTGAGCCATTGCCAAGTGATGCTGTTGAAACATATGAATTTGTTGACGATATCGTGGGCGGTGTTATTCCTCGTGAATATATTCCTGCTTGTGATAAAGGTTTCCGTGAAGCGATAACTGAAGGTTCATTGATTGGCCAACCTGTTGTAGGTGTTCGTGCAACGATCAATGACGGTGCAGAGCACCCGGTCGACTCTTCCGAAATGGCGTTTAAAGTTGCTTCTATTGCAGCTTTCCGTGAAGCATACATGAAGGCAAAGCCGGTTATTCTTGAGCCAATCATGAAGTTGGAAATCAGTGCTCCTGAAGAATTCCAAGGCGTTGCGATCGGTCAGATCAATCAGCGTCGTGGTGTTATTGTTGGTGCAACGATGGATGCCGGATATGTAGTTGTTGAAGCAGAAGTACCATTGAGTGAAATGTTTGGATATTCTACTGACTTGCGTTCAGTTACACAAGGTAAAGGCGAGTTTTCCATGGAATTCTTGCGCTATTCACAAGTGCCTAAAAATGTTCAAGACGAGATGGTGAAGGCTTATCAACAAAAGCGTTCTGAAGGTAGATAAAAAAAGTTTTGGTGGTTATCAACATTTTGTGTAGTTTTGCAAGCTCTGTCGGAATCACGAAAACAGCCCGACGGTGATCAAAAAACGAAGTTTTGTAAGGAATAGATACAGTGCCTACGATTAGTCAACTTGTAAGAAAAGGTCGCAAAAAGCTGATAGAGAAAAGTAAATCTCCGGCTCTTGCTAGTTGCCCACAACGCCGTGGAGTTTGTACTCGCGTTTACACAACAACGCCGAAGAAACCAAATTCTGCTTTGCGTAAGGTTGCAAAAGTTCGTTTGACAAATCAATTTGAAGTGATTGCCTATATCCCAGGAGAAGGGCACAATCTTCAAGAGCACTCAATCGTATTGATTCGTGGTGGTCGTGTGAAAGATCTTCCCGGTGTTCGTTATCACATTGTTCGTGGTGCAGCGGATACGCAAGGTGTTAAAGATCGTATGCAGTCTCGTTCCAAGTATGGTGCGAAGCGTCCAAAGCCGGCCGGAAAAAAATAATTAGAATCGTATAGTCAGAGATAGATTTATGAGAAAGAAAAGAGCAGAGAAACGATATGCAGTGCCTGATCCACGCTTCAATGATGTGATGGTATCAAGATTCATCAACAAAGTGATGATTCAGGGCAAAAAAAATACAGCGCGTATTTTGGTTTATTCTGCATTCGATATCATTGCAGATAAGATGAAGCAGGATCCGATTGAGGTATTCCGCAAGGCATTGAGCAATGTGTCTCCTGCTATTGAGGTTCGTTCTCGCCGTGTTGGTGGTGCAACTTATCAAGTGCCGGTAGAAGTACGTGAAGAGCGTCGCTTTGCATTGGCAATTCGTTGGTTGAAGTTGTATGCATCCGAGCGTCGTGATAAATCCATGGCTTCAAGATTGGCGTCTGAATTGATGGCTGCCGCAAATGGCGAAGGTTCATCAGTGAAGAAGCGTGATGATGTTCACAGAATGGCTGAAGCCAATAAGGCTTTCGCACATTTCAAGTGGTAATAGAAATAAATTCGTTCTTTGTCAATTAAACCCTGGTAGCGCTGTAAACTATGTCGCGCACGATTGAGCTAGATAAATATAGAAATATAGGCATCATCGCTCACATTGATGCAGGCAAGACGACAACTACCGAGCGTATTCTCTTTTATTCGGGTTCTCTCCACAAGATGGGAGAGGTGCATGAAGGCACAGCTTTCATGGACTATATGGATCAGGAGCGAGAAAGAGGTATCACGATAACTTCTGCTGCAACGACATGCTATTGGCATGGTCATCAGATTAATATCATAGATACGCCCGGACATGTTGATTTTACAGCAGAAGTGCAGAGATCTCTGAGAGTGCTAGATGGAGCTATTGCAGTATTTTGTGCAGTAGCAGGAGTTGAGCCACAATCAGAAACGGTCTGGAGACAGGCAGATCAATTCGGTGTACCGAGAATTGTATACATCAATAAGATGGATCGAATCGGAGCTGATTTTGAGAAAGCTGTTGAATCAGTTCGCGAGATCCTTGGCGCAAATCCTACTCCGATTTTCATTCCTGTTGGAAGTGCCGATGAATTTGTTGGCATTATTGATTTGATCACAATGAAGTATTTACATTTCAATGGAGAAGATCAAAACCTAAACAACTTTGAAATTCGTGAGATTCCGGAATCGATGATCGGTAAAGCGGATCAAGCAAGATCTTTTATGATTGAATCGATTGCAGAGACCAATGACAATCTTCTTGAAAAATATTTCGGTGGAGAAGTCATTACGGAAGATGAGTTGATTGCTTCTATTCGAGAAGCTGTGATTGCATCAAAGTTCTTACCTGTTTGCTGTGGTTCATCTTTTAAGAATAAAGGTGTTCAGCAAGTATTGGATTCAATCACAAGATATTTACCTTCTCCGATAGATCGTGGAATAGTAAAAGGATTTGATCCTCAAGATTCTGAAAAGGCTATTGAAAGAAAGCCATCATCGGATGAGCCGTTTTCAGCTCTTGCATTTAAAGTTCTAACGGATGTATATGTAGGTCGTTTGACATTCATTCGGATTTATTCCGGAATGCTGAAAGTTGGAGACATGATATACAATGCCTCAATAGGCAAGCGAGAACGAGTGCAAAAGATTCTAAGAATGCAGGCTAATAAGCGAGATGAATTAACCTCGTGCGAAGCCGGTGAAATAGTTGCATTACCTGGGTTAAAGTTAACCAAGACAGGTGACACATTGTGTCATCAAGACAATCAAGTGCTCTTTGAAAAAATCAGTTTTCTCGAACCTGTGATCAATCAATCGATAGAAGCAAAATCGACAGCAGATCAGGCAAAAATGCTAGATGCATTAGCCAGACTTGCAGATGAAGATCCAACATTTCAATTCAATAATGATCAAGACAGTGGTCAGAACATTATCAGTGGCGTTGGCGAATTGCATTTGGATATCATGGTTGACAGACTCAAGCGTGAGTTTGGTGTGGCAACGAGAGTTGGCAAGCCTCAGGTAGCTTACAGAGAAACGATTCTTGGATCTTCAGTTTGTGAAGTAGAATTTGATAAACAAATTGGAAACAAGAATCAGTATGCGAAGGTGAGTGTTTCATTGCGTTCATCGGATTCAGGCCAGGGCAATCAAGTATTGTTGGGTGAGAATCTTCCGAAACTGGCTCCGCAATTGCTTGAAGCATTGCAAACCAGCGCTAAGGAATCGTTGAGTGTAGGTCCGATAGCAGGATATCCGATAGTAGACATAACAGTTGAAATAACGGATGTCGGCATAAGAGAAGGAGAGACAACTGATATTGCTTGTAAAGTTGCAGTTGCAAATGCGGTGAGAGAGGCCATTGGATTGGCTAAACCAACATTGTTGGAACCGGTTTTTGCAGTTGAAGCAATAGCTCCGATGGAATATATAGGTGAAGTAATTGCCGATATTAATTCCAGAAGAGGTAAAATCGAAGAGATTACGCAAAAGGGTAGCTCGCAAGGAGTGAGAGCCTCAGTACCATTGAGTGAAATGTTTGGTTATGTAACCAAGCTCCGTTCAATGACACAAGGCAGAGGATCATATACCATGATTTTCTCACACTACGAGCCTACGACGCTAAAGCAGTATTAACAGCATAGCGAAAAGCATTTTTTTCATTACATATAGTTATCACGTTAGGTGCACTATGGCAAAAGAGAAATTTGAAAGGTCGAAGCCCCACGTCAATATTGGCACAATTGGCCACGTTGACCATGGTAAGACAACGCTCACTGCAGCGATCACAATGGCATTGGCCAAATCTGGCTTGTCTGCAAAGCGTTCGTATGATTCAATTGATAATGCTCCCGAAGAGAAGGCACGTGGAATCACCATTAACACTGCTCACGTGGAGTACGAAACAGCAAATCGTCACTATGCACACGTTGACTGTCCAGGTCACGCGGATTATGTGAAAAACATGATCACAGGTGCAGCACAGATGGACGGTGCTATCCTTGTAGTGGCAGGTACAGATGGACCTATGCCGCAAACACGCGAGCACATTCTACTTGCTCGTCAGGTTGGCGTTCCTCGTATCGTAGTTTTCATGAACAAAGTTGATATTGCAGATCCCGAATTGTTGGATCTCGTAGAACTTGAAGTTCGTGAACTCCTCTCCAAATATGATTTCCCAGGCGATGATATTCCAATCATCAAAGGTTCAGCACTTCAAGGTCTTGATGCAGGTACTTCTGATGAAGCATCTATCGACGACGCACGCTTGAAGCCTATCTATGACCTCATGGACGCTGTTGATAATTATATTCCAACTCCAGTTCGTGATACAGACAAACCATTCCTCATGCCAGTTGAAGACGTATTCTCAATTACAGGTCGTGGTACAGTTGCTACAGGCCGTATTGAGCGCGGTATCGTCAATGTTAACGAAGAAGTTGAATTGGTTGGTTTTGGTCTCCAAAAGAAAACTACAGTTACAGGTGTTGAGATGTTCCGTAAGCTTCTTGATCAAGGAGTTGCCGGTGACAATGTTGGTCTCTTGCTCCGTGGTGTTGACAAAGCAGAGATTGAGCGTGGTATGGTTCTTGCTAAAACAGGTTCTATTAAGCCTCACCACAAATTCAATGCACAGGTTTATGTATTGACAAAAGATGAAGGTGGTCGTCACACTCCATTCTTCAATGGTTATCGTCCTCAATTCTATTTCCGTACAACAGATGTGACAGGTGTAGCAACACTTCCTTCAGGTACAGAAATGGTTATGCCTGGTGACAACCTTGACAATCTCATTGTAGAGCTTATTACGCCGGTAGCTATGGAAGAAGGACTACGCTTCGCGATTCGCGAAGGTGGCCGTACAGTAGGCGCTGGTGTTGTAACTAAGATTATTGAATAAAATATGTACCGTTAGATGGGGATGTTAATCTCATCCCCATCTTTCTTTGTCTCTCATTTTTTTGAAGGTACGTGAGCGTGGCTACCCAAAGGATTCGTATCAAATTAAAATCGTACGACCACAACCTAATTGATAAATCGTCCGAGCGTATTGTTCGCACTATTAAGCAAACGGGAGCAGTAGTATCCGGTCCAATTCCGTTACCAACGGAAAAAACCGTATACACAGTTCTACGCTCGCCACACGTTGATAAAAAATCGCGTGAGCAGTTTGAAGCGCGAGTTCATAAGCGTCTGATAGATATCTTCAGCTCGACGCAACGCACTATAGATGCATTGATGCGTTTAGAGCTTCCCGCAGGAGTTGATGTCGAGGTAAAGGTCTAAGGAGTAAAGACAAGATGCTATTAGGTCGAAAATTGGGCATGACTAGCATATTCAGCGAGAACGGTGAATATGTGCCCTGTACAGTCATAGAAGCCGGACCATGCGCAGTAGTGCAAGTCCGCACATTAGAAAAAGACGGATACACTGCCGTTCAACTCGGTTATGGAGAAATAGCCGAGCGTAAGGTATCCCAACCGCTTGCCGGGCACTTTAAAAAAGCCGGCATTGCACCGAAACGCCATATCAAAGAGTTCAGAATGGACAATATTACTGTTGCACCTGGTGAAACAGTAACTATTGAAACCATTTTGCAAATCGGAGACAAGGTGAAGGTATCCGGCACATCAAAAGGTCGTGGTTTCCAAGGTGTTATGAAAAGACATCACTTCGGTGGTGTTGGTATGTCAACACATGGACAATCTGACAGACAGCGTGCTCCAGGTTCAATTGGTTCATCATCATATCCTTCGAGAGTTTTCAAAGGTATGCGTATGGCCGGTCGAATGGGTGGTACGAGGATCAGCATTAGAAATCTCGAAGTGCTTGATATCATGCCGGATCAAAATTTGCTTGTCATAAAAGGCAGCATACCCGGTGCAATTAATTCCATAGTAGAAATTGTTAAGCTGTAAGGTATAGAACAATGCTCGTAAATGTATACGGAAAAAATGGATCTGTAACCGGTCAGGTAGAATTACCTGAAGAGGTTTTCAATGTGGAGCCAAGTGAGCATGCGATGTACCTTGCGGTAAAAGCATACTTGGCGAACCAGAGACAAGGAACTGCCAAAACCAAAGTTAGATCAGAAGTACGTGGTGGCGGTAAGAAACCTTGGAAACAAAAAGGTCGTGGTACGGCCAGAGCCGGTTCAAGTCGTTCACCTGTTTGGGTGGGTGGTGGAACAATTCATGGCCCAAGACCACATCTCTATAAGCAATATCTTCCTGCACAAATGAAGAAATTGGCTAGAAAGTCAGCTTTGTCATTGCGTGTTAAAGAAGAAAATCTTCTAGTAATTGAAGGTTTGGCTTTTGACGGGATCAAGACCAAGAATATGATTGGCGTTATGAAGGCATTGAAGATTGATGGTCAAAAATCATTATTCATGCTCAAGGATTCCGATAAGAATGTAGTTCTGTCTGCAAGAAATATCCCCAATGTTATGACATTGCCGGCTACAATTGCATCCACATATGACATTCTCAATCATAAGAATATCATCCTTAGCAAGGAAGCCTTGCAGGATCTGGTACAAACTTTTTAATGCTGAAGTAATTAGGCAAAAGAACGATGATTACAGTAATTAAACGCCCGATGCTCACAGAGAAAGCGGCGATGCTTGCAGAGAAGCAACAATATGCTTTTGAAGTGACGACAGATGCAAATAAGATCCAGATCAAAGCTGCTATTGAGCGTCTTTATGATGTGAAAGTTTCTTCTGTAAGAACAGTGAATGTGAAGGGCAAGAACAAGACACGTTTTACAAAGCGTGGTTTGATGCGCGGTGCAACGCCTCTTCGCAAGAAAGCATATGTGACATTAGCACCCGGATACTCCATCGACCTTGTCGGCGGTGAAGGTAATACTGAAGATTAATTTCGAGATAGACAATGGCTTTAAGAATTCTCAAACCGATTACACCGGGAACGCGTTTTTACTCAGTGAGTTCATTTAATGAAGTCACACCGGGAGCGCAACCGGAAAAATCTCTTCTTGCTCCGAAAAAGAAGAGTGGTGGACGGAACAATACAGGTCGCATCACATCAAGACATCGTGGTGGTGGACATAAGCAGAAGTATCGTATCATAGATTTCAAGCGTAGAAAGCATGGTATTGCTGCAGAGGTAATGAGCATCCAGTATGATCCAAATCGTACTTGCCGTATTGCACTCTTGCGTTATGAAGATGGTGAACTTGCTTATATCTTGGCACCAGGTAAATTGAAAGTAGGCCAGAAAGTAATGTCCGGTCCGAATGCAGATCTTCAAGATGGTAATGCACTTCCGATGGAAAAAATTCCAGTTGGTATGTTCATTCACAATGTTGAATTGAAGCCCGGTAAAGGTGGACAAATGGTTCGTAGTGCCGGTACAGGTGCTCAACTTGTTGGTTTTGACGGTGGTATGGCTCAAGTCAAATTACCTTCCGGTGAAATCAGAAAAGTACAGCAAACATGTATGGCAACTCTTGGAGTTGTAGGTAATTCCGATCATGAGAATATTCTTTATGGAAAAGCCGGTCGTATGCGTTGGTTGGGAGTTCGTCCTCAAACACGTGGTATGGCGATGAATCCGATCGATCACCCGATGGGTGGTGGAGAAGGTCGTTCAAAATCCGGTGGTGGACGTCAACATCCACGCTCACCTTGGGGTCAATTGGCCAAGGGCTTGAAGACTCGCAAGAATAAAAAGAAGTCAACTGATCTTATTGTTCGTAAAAGAAAGTAATTAGGACATTATGGCTCGCTCACTGAAAAAAGGCGCATTCATCTACTATAAACTCTTGAA
>DBCJ01000018.1:0-22434 GCA_002293005.1 Ignavibacteria bacterium UBA961
GGGATGAGTCCTGAATTCGTGGGATATAATGCATCATTCTTGAAGCGTGGTGGAATCTATGTTCGAGTTGGACTTCGCGGTGGCAATGAATATGGCGAAGCTTGGCATTTGGATGGAATGCTCAAGAAAAAACAACATACTTTCGATGATATGATTGCCGCAACAGAATGGCTCATCACCAATAAATATTCGAACTCGAATCGGATTGTCGCAAGAGGCGGCTCCAATGGGGGTTTGTTGATGGGTGCGATTGCAAACCAAAGACCCGATCTCTATCGCGCGATTATTTGTCAGGTGCCATTGCTCGACATGATTCGCTATCACAAATTCCGCATCGCGAGATATTGGATTCCTGAATATGGAGATCCCGACAAAGCGGAAGATTTTGGAACGCTATTGCAGTATTCACCCTATCATAATATCAAAGCCGGCGTGCCACTTCCCGAGATGCTCGTCAGTGTAGGTGAATTCGATATGCGCGTGGATCCACTTCATGGAAAGAAATTCGTCGCAATCGCGCAATCAAGACCCGAGCAAGACAAACCGGTTATGCTCCATGTGGATTTCGATGCAGGACATGGAACCGGAAAATCCATTGAGCAAACCATCGAAGATCAAGCATTCTTCTGGCGTTATATTTTTAGTCGTTTGAACATGAATTGAGAATCATCATGACAAGATTTATCTGTATCATTATCTGTGCTTTATTTGTTTCTTTCAATGCTTCGGCGCAGAAACCAAAGAAGAGCAAAAAACAAGTTCCTGTGCAGAAGGAAATACCCAAACGCTATGAATTGCGTTCAGGTGAACTATTGCTCTTCTCTGAAATGGATGGCATGCGCACCAAGATCACCGTTGCATTCGATAATCATGGCGCGCGTGAAGTGACCGAATCTGTGGGATATCGTATGGTTGAACAGGATCTCAATTTGAAAGTTCACTCAAAGAGCATTGTGATGAATGGCGTACTCACAACTCTCGATTTGCAAGATAGAACCGGAACAAAACTGTCGCTCGGTCAATATGCAGATGCAGGTGGAATCAATTTTGCGACGATTTCCGATAGCATGAAAAAAGAGATCGGACTTGTGAAGACAAATGCTACAGATACCGTTCTTGGATATGCATGTGATATATGGACAATCACGCATCCAACGATTCCTTTTTCCGGAACATATTCCGTTTGGGGTAATTTGGTCATGAGAAGTGAAACCATGACAAATGGCGTGAAGATGAGAACCTATGCGGTTAAGATTGAAGCCAATAAACCACTCGATGAATCCATGTTGATCATCCCTGAAGATATTGTCTTCAAAAAACCCGGCGAATGATCATTTCTTATTGAGATGTTTGGGGTGTACGAAGAGAAAACCAAATTCCTCGGCATTGTCTTTCGTGATTGTCTTATGATGTAGGAGATGCGCTTTTCTAAGTGCTTCTGCATAGCGACCCCGCATACGCATACCGAGTTTCACGCGACGATGCACGATGATGTCATGTGCAAAGAAGTATAGCACGCCATAGACACTGATGCCGATGCCAATCCAAAAGAGGGGAGAAAATGTATCAATGCCCGCAATGATGCATAGAATTGAGGCAAATCCGAATATTATTCCAAATACATCATTCAATTCAAATCTGCCATGTCTTGGCATATGATGCGTTTTATGAATAAACCACAGCGGACCATGCATAAGAAATTTATGCGAGGACCATGCAATGAACTCCATTCCAATCACGGTTGCGAGAATGATGCCAAATATTTCAAGAATATGCATTAGATGAAGTCAATGATATCATGTCTGGAAAGCACACCTGACAAAGAACCATAATCCGAAACCAAAATTGCATGATGCGTCTTGAGAAGGTTAATCGCGCTTTGTACATCTTCAGTGGCATCGAGAATCGGCATAGGCTCTTCTTGTACTTGTTTGACCAATGCTGAGAGAACCGTTCTATCCGCAATGACTTTTGCCATGAGTTTATTCTCGCGCAAAGTACCAACGGAAATTCCATTGTCAATCACGGGCATTTCTGAAATCTCATATTCCTGCATGAGTTGCAATGCCTGCTCGACGGTTGCATCTGAAGAAATGCTGATCAGCTTGGGAATGGCTTTGGAATTGGATTTCACTGCTAATGCTGTTTTCACGGTCAGGCGTTCATCATCCAATAAATGTTGTTCCTTTAGCCATTCATCCGAATGATGTTTTGTGAGATATCGCTCGCCCGTATCACATACAATGGCCACGACGATATCATCTTTCGTGAGTGTTTTTCCGAGTTTGAGTGCAGCCGCGATATTCATTCCGCTTGATCCACCACAGAATATTCCTTCCTCGCGGGCCAGTCTGCGAGCCGTATTGAAGGATTCTTTATCATTGATATTCATCACATCATCAATCAGCGAGATATCGAGATTGCCCGGAATGCGCTCTTGTCCAACTCCTTCGACGAGATAGGGAAGAGCTTCTACGATGCGACCTGTTTCTTTAAATGTTTTGATACAAGAACCAACAGGATCTGCGGCAATCACTTTGATATTGGGATTTTGTTGTTTGAGATAGCGTGCTGTTCCCGTGATCGTTCCACCCGTTCCAATCCCCGCTATGAAATGTGTTACTTTACCATCGGTATCATTCCAAATTTCGGGTCCGGTGGTGACTTCATGTATCGCAGGATTCGCATAAAAATCATATTGATTCAGCATCACTGCATTCGGGATTTCCTGAGCGAGTCTTTGTGCGGTATTAAAATAATATTCCGGCGAACTTGCCTTTGCTGCACTTGAAACAATGAGCACATCCGCGCCGAGTGCTTTGAGATACCTCACGCGTTCTTGCGAAGCTTTGTCTGTCATCACGAATAAGCATTTATACCCTTTCAATGTTGCCGCAAGCGCGAGACCAATTCCGGTATTTCCGCTAGTGGGTTCAATGATGATGCCACCCGGTTTGAGAAGTCCATCTCTTTCAGCTGCTTCGAGCATTGCAATGCCGATGCGATCTTTCACGGAGCCACCGGGATTGCGACTTTCCAGCTTCACATAGATGGTCGCAGGAATATCATGCGCAATCGCATTGAGTTTAACAAGCGGTGTTTTGCCGATCAGGCCGAGTACTGAGGAATGGACATTCATGATTCATTACATAGAAAGTGATTGACAAAAATAGTCAAAAACCGAAAAGAAACCGATTGTACAGAAGCAAAAACCGGCCCGAAGGCCGTTCTTTTATTGTATCAAGTGTTTTTCCAGAGTGACTGACTTTGGAAACAAGATATTGTTTTCCAAATGTATGTGCTTATGTAACATTTCTTCGAATTCTTTCAATTTATGAAATGCCAATTTATAAGTATTGCATGCATCCATTGGTGGAGTATAATCATTGGTGAGTAATCGCATTTTTTCAAATAAATCACCTTCATGTTCATGCTCTTGTTTCAATACATGAATCGGAGATGTTATCGAATCGAATTGTTGCGACACTGTTTTTGGGGTTTCTTCCAGCGATTTGATATATGAGAAGAGTACATGCTCCTCTTTATACATGTGATGCGAAAGATCCTCATTGCTTTCTGAGAATAATTCAAAGAGTTCAATCAATTCCGGATGATTTCCGCCATGAACACTTTTGATTTTCTTGAGCATGAAGAGTAAATCGGGTGTTTCATTACGGATATATGCATGAAAAGTATGTTCAATGATATTGATCAATTCAGTCAATGACATTGATTCATAATTCAGTTCATGTTCAGGTTGTGAATCAATCTTTCCCAATTCATGTAAAATTGTATTGATGTCGATTCCTTTTTTTTGAACTGCTTCTTCGAGTGGAACATTTCCTTTGCAACAGAAGTCAATCTTGTTTTTTTGAAAGACATCTGCATATAATATGTTCTTTGCGACGATTTCGCCAATTGTGAGATGTTTCATGATGTATACCTTAATGTTTTATGAGTGAAGCTATGTCTTGAAATCGAAATGCGAGAAAATAAAATGTGGAAATCGGATCGGCGGACTGAATATTCTTCAATGCGGATAGCGTGCCGGTCGTTGAATAAGCGCATAGTCCCAATTCGATATTCACAATTGGACTTGGTTTATACTTTGTGATGAGATCAATTTCATATCCCAAATCAGGTGATAAAACTTCGTCTTTGCGAATGTATTGTGATGTCAAACCAAATGAATGGATATCCAGCGAAAACATAAGCGATTGATTGGATGAATACTTCACCGATGCTTTCAAATCACGAATGCCTGCATATCCAATGGAAGAGCCGGCATAATAATAATCCATCAAACCATAGAATTTATGAGGTGTGCCATATAGTGGATCAAATGTATTGCTAGTGTTTTGCTCTATTGCTCCATTCTTATTATCCGTACCGGAACTATGATCATATTCCAAGCCGAGATTGACATTACCTATTTGATATTGTGCTTGAAGACTGAAAAAATATGCTGATAATTCTTTGTTCTTCGGATCATGTCCAAATTGATAATAACCCGAAGCGCGCGCTGATGCCGATCCTGAACGAATATCTGTTGTCATTCCAAGCGTATAGCGTGGTAATGTATTTCCGGTTTTCAATGTATCATTAAGCATCGAAAAATTATCATTGAAAAAGAGCACTTGAATAGGAAGTGAATTCCCCGAATAATAGGCATAGACAAAACTCTTGTACATTTGTGCTATGCCATTCGATCCCGCAGGATATGATAATGTGGATCCTTTGTAATAATCACCGATTCTATTTTCTGCATTCTGATTATATGCCAAACCGATATCCAGCATATCACCATTATTACCTTTCATTGAAAGGATCATTGCATCATGTCTTCGGGCTTGTCTAAGCCAATCCAGATTTCCCAATAGTCTTTGATCATCATATTTGATTTCTTGTCTTCCAAATTTAATCGTGAGTGATTGATCCAAGATTGCCGAGTCGATGCGATATTGTGCCCATGCTTCATGAAGCATCAGACCATCATATTGTTCTTCGACTCTTGTCGCTATTGTGGACATATCCTGTCCCCAGACTCTTGTGTCTTGGAGTGACATGAAAAAAGTGAATGGTTCATTTTTATATTCCAATCCCATTCGCGCTCTTTGCATGATGAATTTGGCTGAATTATCCTGCTCGGAAAGTGGCATGAGATATCCATTTCGATATTCGGCTCTGGAGAGATATTGCATTGAAAAGGAGAGATCATTTCCAAATGCTGAGACTGAAATCAGGCATAATGCAATCAGAATATGGCTGAGCTTTTTCATGCTTCTTTTCCCAGTAAATCGAGAATCTCCGTGGCTTCTTGTTGAACATTGATATTCAGACCTTCGATTCTTTTGATCTCTCGACCTTGTTTGTCTAATACGATGATCACATTCTCATGAGAGAAATCACCATTTTCCAATTCTTTGAATGAAATATCAAAAAGCATGGATGACTTTCGTATGATATCATCTGTTGATGTCATGACCGTC
This sequence comes from Ignavibacteria bacterium UBA961, assembly GCA_002293005.1. Taxonomy (GTDB): domain Bacteria; phylum Bacteroidota; class Ignavibacteria; order Kapaibacteriales; family UBA961; genus UBA961. Next base: position 5,490 of record DBCJ01000018.1, read on the forward strand.
CAATTCTTGCCGGCTTTTTTTTCATTGAGAAAAGCAGACATAGTTTGCGGATTATCTCTTTTGGGATCAAATGAAATCAGCACTACCTGAAATGGCTTATTGAGAGCGCTTTCCAGAGCTTGTATATTCTCCGCGATTTTTGGACAAGCATATTTGCATTGAGTGAAAATCATTGAGACAAATACATATTTTCCTTTCATGTCGGAAAGCGATTGTGCTTTACCAAGATGATTCGTGTAAGTCAAACCTGATATGTCATAAAAACTTCCCTGATCATCAGTACTCTTTTCTTTGGAATGAGTTGTCTCATTCTTGCAACAAGAATCCTCTTTTTTGCCTTCATGTTTATGTTCTTGTGAACATGATATTAGAACAAGAAGTGATAGCAAGATGGATGTGAAATATGATTTCATTGAGCAATCTCCATTTTTGGATGGCAAATGCGAAATCCCAAATTCTTTGTTGTTGTAGAAGCTTTGATGCTTGTCCGAAAAGCTATTCGTATGAATCGCGCATAATTGCTTGCATCATTGCTATTGAGTGAGGCACTGCCACAGACAAAATTCGATTCTTGATTGCCGCCACCTCGGGAGTCTCCATTGACCATAAGCTCATTGAAATCTTCCGTCCATTCCCAATGAGAACCAACCAAATCCCGAATTCCATCTGAACTTATGATGCCATGTTTGAAAATATCAGAATTACCATTGGCATACCATTTCAGAAGTACTTCATTGATTGAAATCTTCTTACCTGTTTGAATCGATATATGGTTCTTTGAGAGAGCGAATTCCCACTGAGCATTTGTTGGTAGCATGCCACCTTTCCAAGCGCAATATGCCTTTGCGGAATGCCAGCTGACATTAGTGATGGTTGCATGTTCCATGTGTGCAGGAAAAGTAGAGTCCGATGTCCAATGTTGCAGATAATTACGATCCGCGAGTAGTCTTGAAACTCTACTTTTCTTCCACTGTGGATTTTGTCGAATGAAATTCCTGAATTCACCATTCGTGACTGCATGATCACTCATGAGGAATGCATCAATTTTTATTTTGACATTCTTTTTCTTGCCAATGAATTCATACATCGTACCGCTTTTCACCTGCTTTAATGATGATTGACCAATCATGATTGACATGGAAAGTAGGAATAGTGCGATATGTGATATAACATTCATGATTATTTCCTAAGTGCTTTCACTTCATTTGCCAATACTTGATCACCCTTATTGCCCCATGAATTTCGAACATAGGTAAGAATATTGGCAATCTCTTCATCATTCAAAGTAAGCTTTGGCATGATAGAATTATAGGTTTGTCCATTCACTTTGATATTCCCTTCCAATCCATGCAAAAGAATATTGATGGCTCTCTTTTTATCGGCCATCAGATAATCAGATTTTGCAAGTGGCGGAAATGCTTGTGCCACGCCTTCGCCTTTGGATTGATGACATGACATGCAGTTTTGTGTATAGAGTCTTGCGCCCTCTTTCATTGAACCGGCCATATCCAAAACGGTAGGTGTTTTTACGGTTTTGCTATGTTCTTGCATTGCAGCGCCTTCGAGCATATACACTTTCGTGAATTCATTGCCGGTAAAGATGTCTTTATTGAGATTGCCCTTGACTTCAATCTGTGCCAATGCACCTTTATTGAATGTTCTGAAGATGGAATGATCCACCAAATTCAATGTGCTTGCTACCTCTGCAGTGAACTCCACTATTGCCGATCCTCCTGCCGGAACCAATGTTGTCTGCACATTTTCATTTATTGTTTTTGTGCCACCTTCCACATACACTCTGTCGAAAATCTCTCCAATCACATGGAATGAGGATACAAGATTCGGTCCGCCATTACCAATAAAGAGTCTGATTTTCTCACCAACTTTGGCCTTCATCGCATTTGCGCCTACATTCGCTCCCACGCTTCCATTGAATAGCACATAATCGGGTTGTTCGCGAATGGCTTTTTCCATGTCGAATGCCTGCAAACCTGTTTCGCCAAATTTGCCAACGGTGTAGAAGTCACCTTGACATACATAAAACTCTTTATCAACCTTTGGCAAACCTTCTTTGGGTTCAACATAGATAAGACCATACATCCCATTTGCAATGTGCATTCCAACAGGTGCGGTCGCGCAATGATAGATGTATAAACCGGGATTTACCGCTTTGAACTTGAATTCCGCTTCTTGTCCCGGTGCCACAAAAGTCGCTCCGGCTCCACCGCCTTGACCCGTTACGGAGTGCAAATCAATATTATGTGGGAGTTTATTGTCGGGATGATTCATCAAATGAAATTCAACCAAATCGCCTTCTTTCACTCGAATGAATTTACCGGGCACAGAACCACCGAAAGTCCAAAATGTATATTGCACGCCCTCGGCAATCTCTTTGACAACTTCCTTGACTTCCAATTTGACAATCACTTTCGTATTGTGTGTTCGATTGATTGGCGGGGGAACATTGGGCGCATCCGTCAATTGGGCAATCTCTTCGCCCTGAATTTCTGTCAATCCTTTGCTTCTGTCCGGAATGACTTCTTGATTTGTGTCTGAACATGACATAAGCATGAAGATGGCCAAGCTTGAAATGAGCACATTGACAATCGTTTTCATGTAAAACTCCATAAAAAAGGAATTAAGACTCTTTTATCTGATTTTTGAATACAAATAACGGACAATTTTGTCTTAATTACAAAATTTATTTTCCGATGCGGAGATTTTTGCTAATTGTATCTGATGCTAAGTCTTTGAGGGATATTGCCCTAGCGGATTTCTCATACTTTGTGCGAATGGGAGCCCAGAATTCATGAGCGGGGCATGGAGTATTCAAACCACAGCCGGGAAGACCGAGCATGCAATCATGAAAAATGCCTTCGCCATCAATCACGGCAATGATGTCGAACAGTGTGATTACATCGGGATCTTTCCCTAAACGAACCCCGCCTTTGGCCCCTTTTGTGGATTCAACGATGCCGGCTTGGGTCAATAGTTGGAGAACTTTGGTCAAAAAATGAAATGGTATCGTAAATTCTTCTGCTATCTTTTTGATTGAAACAAATGAGTCGTCTTTCTGCATCCCCAGATAAATCGTGGCTTGAATTCCATATTTACATGCCGAAGTGAGAAGCATTTATGTTCCTGAATAGATGTTCAATTATGAATGCAAAAATACCGATTCATGTCGTATGATTCATCAGAAAACATGTCTCAGAAGGAAATGCCAAAACTCGAGCGAATTCCGATGAATATGGTATTCCATTCATGGTTTTTCAGGATGGAATTGAGTGGCATGAGCACATATCCCTCAAAACCGAAATGGAGAGGTCCGAAGCCAAATTCCCAGCCGAGTCCTGACTCAACAGACATTCGAATGCGCTCGATTTCTCGCAAGAATGAACGCTTTTGCAGTGTGAGAACATTTGAACCAGAAGGATAACGAATCTCATTTCGACCCTGAATGATGATGGATTGATGTGTCAAATTGGATTCAAGCACATAATTGAGATTTATCCCGCCAAAAAAAGAATAGGTTGAATATGATTGTTGACCCAAAAGATCGAGCGATGCTCCATAGAATGGAATTTCAATAGATAGATGATTCATGAGTTCAGTCTCATCAAGACTGATCACATGCAATTCATGGAGTGGTGAGAGTGTATTCTGCAGATTGAGATAGGACTTGGAATTGTCCTCAGCGAAGAGCATGCTATTCACAAATCGAATGCCGAGTCCGATACGCAGAAGCATACCCAATTCAGGAATGGAAAATCTGGTTCGAAGATATCGTGTGGAATATTCTTGTTCGATTTGGACATCCTCGGATTCTTCAGAGGAAAATGGTTGAAGAGTAATGCGATCATCTATGGAATAGGTATTGCGATCCGAGAACAAAAGTCCTGATAATCCGAAAGCACTTCCGGGAACATTCGAATACTGATGAAACATGCCATCAAGAAATATCAAGCCATCCGAACCGGATAATTCTATCGAACGAAATGTTCCGACTCTTGGGAACCAACCCGCTGACATGTTCACGATATTAGATTCCACCATGAAGGAATCAGGAGATAGCGATTCCAAATCCAGCTTTGGGATTCTTCTGGGTACGGAATCAGATTCGGAAGCATGCATCAAGAATGTAGAACAGAGCAGTAGAAGTAGATATCTCATGGCGACACATTCCATAATCTTTGATAGATGCCCTGCCCGGTGATGAGTCTCATGCCATATACACCAGGATGATAGGTATATGTATTCGGGATGAATTGAAAATTATGCATTCCTCTATCTTGCATCATGGAGAATTCCTCGATGATTCGACCATCCAAAGTGATGATTGCGATGCTGATTTTGCCGGGTTTGTCAAGCGCATAAGACCAAGTGGTGACTTCACCTCGCATAATGGGATTCGGAATATTGTCCGATACAACACTGAATCGCACATAGGGTAGTGGTGTATTCGAAGAAGAAATCCGAATCATGATGGATGTGTCAATTGCAATCGAATCTTCCTTCATTCCTTTGATATGAGCCAAGGTCATGCTATCAGAACCTGCAAGCGCCAAGCCATGAATGGTGAGCATCCCAATTCCATTTCCTTGCCATGTCATACTGTCCGCTGTGATGCGCTCAAAGACTTGCACATTACCGCCAATGCTGATGGAATCTATATAGAACACTGATGAATTTGAGAGTTTCAATGTATAATTTGCTGAGTCTTTTGTGATTTCGGCAATGGATATACTTCCTCTTTCCCCAACGGAGATTGGATTCTGTGCATGGATGCTACCATGCATGAAAAGGAATGCAAGAACAATGACAATCATTTTTGTTTGATGATGAATTCTGTGCGACGATTTTTCTTACGAGAATCTTCCGAATCATTTGGAATAAGCGGCATGCTTTCTCCCTTGCCCGTTATGATGAGTCTGGACTGTTTGATACCTTTTGCAATTAATGCACCGGCAACTGATTGAGCGCGCGAAAGTGATAATTGTGCATTGTCTTCTTTTTTGCCGATATCATCGGTATGACCTCGTATTTCAAGAGTGATATTGGGCGAAGATTTGAGTGAATAAAACACATCTTGCAAAACTTGATTCGCTGAGGCCGGAATGGCTGAACTACCCTTTTCGAATTCTATCAATGCTGAATGCATGGTTCCTATTGCATCCCATGCATGAAGAATAGACTTATCATATGTACCGCGGAATGAAGAGACAAGATCCTTCCGAAGTGAGACGATGCCGAAAACGCGATGAATATCCGCCGAGATTGGTGGAGCATAACTGATCACATAATGATTTTTCATGCTTTTGACGATATCTGCCAATACAAATGGAAATTCTTTCGTGGAATAGATGCGATATAATTTTCCGCCCGTGGATTCAGCCAGCGCTCGCAGTGGTTCTTCATCGGTGATGCCATAAGCAATCGCATGAATATTCACGCCATGAGTTCTGGCAAATCGAATAACCGAATCTTGATCGGCATTTGACGAATTGTCGCCGCCATCTGAAAAAACGATCATCACTCTGCGTGCATTGGAAGTCTTTTTCAATTCCTCAATTCCCGCAATTGACCCATCATAGATTGCTGTTCCACCGCCATATCCTTGTTCAACTATGGTGTCAGCATTGAATGTGACGCGAATCGGTATGGCGGATTCACCTCTCAAGCCATCGATTTTGAGCTGAGAAGTATAGGTTTCATAATCACTGGTGAGCGGTATTTCTCTATGGATTTTTGCTGTGAATTTGATTACGGAAATTGCATCTTCATCTGTGAGCATGTCCATCGTATTGAGAACAGCTTCTTGTAATTTTCTTGCACGCATTTCACCCATCGATGGTGAATGGTCGAGTACCATCGATATTGCAATGGGTTTGCGGGAATCCTCATTGATTTCGCGTATTGTATATCGTGAAAGACCAATTTGACCGGGATTTGCTCCGCATGAATCAATGAGCAATCTCCAGATTGAATCTTTTCCTGAGATTACTTTTCTTCTGTCAGGACCCGCCAGACCTTGCACAAAAAAACCTCTTTCATCTTTGACGCCAATTTTCAGGAAGATGCTGTCCGGATAAATGCGATCATCAATGCCAAGAAGTGAAGTGGAAATTGCAGAGGCCGGTAATGTGCTGATGCTATCTGAAAATGATGCATTCACTTCCAGTTTTTGTAAGATGGAGTCATATGCAAGTGCTTTTAACTCGGAATAAGGGACCATTCTCAATACTGAATCCACAGGTTTTTCCGATGTCTGATAGATAGGTTTATATCCTGCGGGTGGCTTCAAATCCTCTATCTGCTTGATCAACATATGAGGACAGCCCGTGAGAGGAAGTAGAAATAGCAATATGAGGATGATTCTTGGATTCATATGGCGAATATAACGGTTCGAAATATGAGAAGTTTCAGCGTCTTTACTAAGTTCACATTTTGTAAATTGTATTCGGTCACACAAACAACAAATAATCCCATGAATATATTATTGATCGGCTCCGGGGGCAGAGAGCATGCGTTAGCTTATGGGCTTCATGCATCACCATCGACAAATAATCTCTATGCATTTCCTGGAAATCCCGGAATGCGCGGAATTACCACCATTGTGGATTCATTGTCTCTGAATGATAGTGCCACGATTACTGCATTTTGTCATCACAATTCGATTGATCTGGTGATCGTCGGACCCGAAGCACCGCTTGTCAAGGGTCTGGCTGATGATGTACGCAAGAATGGCATAGCAGTGTTTGGTCCTTCGGCAAAGGCAGCGAGAATTGAATCTTCCAAGGGATTTTCCAAAGATCTCATGAAGAAATATGGTATTCCAACTGCCGGCTATGAGCGATTCACGCAGGAGCAATCCCATGAAGCGCATGCATATGTGAATGACAGAGCATTACCGATTGTCATCAAGGCGGATGGGCTTGCCGCCGGAAAAGGCGTGATCATCGCCGAAACGCATCATGAGGCACATGAGGCGATTGATGAGATATTTTCGGGTCTATTTGCTGATGCAGGTTCCAGCATCGTGATTGAAGATTTCTTGAAAGGCGAAGAGGCATCTGTCTTTGCGATCACGGATGGTAATTCAGCAGTATTACTTGCACCTGCTCAGGATCATAAGCGTGCAAAAGATGGGGACTTGGGTAAGAATACCGGTGGCATGGGAGCTTATGCACCGGCCCCAATCGTGACAGAAGCGGTTATGCAAAGGGTTCAAGATGAAATCGTGGAGCCGATGCTGAAGGCAATGCGCGAAGAGGGGTATCCTTTTGTGGGTTGTTTATTTGTCGGACTCATGATTGAAAATGGAAGACCATCAGTCGTAGAATTTAACTGTAGATTCGGAGATCCGGAAACGCAGGCGGTTTTGAGTGTATTTCAGGGGGATCTCGCAAAACTGCTCAATTCAGCGGCCATTGGTGCATTGGATGCGAGTGCCATGGAATCAAGAGCAAAGGGATTTGCTTGCAATGTTGTGATGGCATCAGGCGGATATCCGGATGCATATGAGACAGGACATACCATCATTGGACTAGGAAAAGTCTCCGAAATTCAAAATGTTCGAGTTTTTCATGCTGGAACAAAAGCATTGTCCGATGGCTCAATTGTGACTGCCGGCGGCCGAGTTTTGGGCATTTGCGGACTCGGTGAAACGCTTGCCGAAGCAATCGACAATGCATATAATGGACTTATAGACATACATTATCCTCACAGATATTATCGAACCGATATTGGAAAGAAAGGATTGAATGTAACAAATCCTTGATTTTTCACTCTTTACAATTGTCTTTGCAAAGTTATTACGGATGTTCACAATGAACAGGGACAGATCATATCATAGGTCCCGTGCTTCTACATCCACCGAGCTTACGGAATGTACAGATCTTCAATTGTACAACCTGCTCAGTGGGGGAGGTCCTCGTGCGCATGAGGCATTGAGCATGCTGTATAAAAGACATTCACCTCGAATTTATTCCTATTGCCGGAAAATACTCGGTGATATTCAGGCCACTGATGATATTTTTCAAGAGACATTCGTGCGATTTTACGAGATGGGTGTTTCAGGACAAGAAATACAAAATGTGCAGGGATATCTGCTGAAAATCGCTCGCAATTTGAGTTTGAATGAAAAGGCAAAGAAATATAATAAGAGCACGATCACGATTGAAAACTTTGAGTTTCCATCATTGGACACTCCATATGAGCAGAAAGAATTATCACGATTGATTTCCACTGCTCTTGAAATGCTTCCCGAGGATTATCGAGAGGTATTGATGCTTCGTGAGATGTATGGCTATAGTTATAATGAGATTGCGGAAATAGTTGAGACATCCATGCCGATTGTCCGCACACGCATTTATCGAGCAAAGCAGAAGATTCGAGTGATTCTTCAGCCATTTATAGATGATTTATATAAACATTGATTAGAATATCATGAGTCAGGAATTTTCGCAATTCAGTCCTTCGGAAATGATCACATTGTATATGGATGGGGAATTACCCGATGCATTGCAACCTTCACTTTTCGCTATGCTCTCCGAGCAGGCGGAATTGCGTCAGGAAATGCAGGATCATTTCACGGTTCGCAGACATATGGATACCAATCTGATTGCTCCTCCGCTTGAATTGGAGGAATCCATCATGAGAAGAATAGGTGCTGTAACTGTTGGTGCTTCATTGAATAATCCGGTATCAACCGGACTTGCCACCTCTGCAACTGCTTGGTTTGGAAAAGTCGTTCAGCCACTCATGTTTGTCTTGCTCGGCGCGACGCTTTCAGGAATGTACTTTGCATTCAATACTGATAAGTCCGAACAAATTGTTCAAATGACGAAACAAGAGAATGTCCCCATTCAACAAATCATGCAAAGTCCGGTGATCAATGCCACGAATAATTCACAGATATTGAATATTCCATCAAAGCGCATTGCATCTCCTATGCCGGTCACCAAGAACATGAATGCTGCGAGCATGATTGAAGATGATAATCAAATCAATAATTCCAATGCTGATATAAAGCCGACACCGGAAATTGCGCAACAAGCAGTAAATACCGCACCTGTAGATGTGATTGTACCAAACAATGCTCAGCAAATCGATATTCCGAAAAAGGAATTGCAAGCAATCATTAATTCAGAAGAAACTTCTCCCTTTTCACTCACCCTTCGTGGTTTTACGACACATTCATTCGTGGATCAAAAAGTCACACCGAACTTTAATCCATTCATCAATAATGTGTCTGCCGGCTTCCAATATGATCTTTCAAAAGAAGATGCCGTTTTTGTTGAAGTAGGTCAGGAATCCGTTGTCCAACGATTCACCGGAATTGAAAACAATTATACGATTCAATATGATCAGACATATCATGCTCCATGGGCAATGATAGGCTGGCAACATCGCTTTCATGGTGGCAATTCATTCAAACCACTCATTAGAGTTGGTGGTGGTGCGATGGAAACAGGTCCAATGGCACGCATGACGATTGGAGTGGAATATGATCTCACGCGCAATATCACCTTGATTGGTGGCATTGAAGGCATGAGTACCTTCTACTCATATAAAGGGCAGTGGTTCAGCACACAAAAAGCAGGAATCACCTATGGCACGCGAATCTCACTTCGATAATAGTCAAGGTTTCATTCTTGGCTTCGCATGCATCATCATGTTCGTGATGAGTATCATATCTTCATGCACTCCCGTGAATGAAGTTCCTGTAGATCGCACAGGCACGGTGATTGATTCCATTACCACTGATTCTTTGCATCGCAGACATTTGATACTCAATCCAATGTCATTGGCATTCGAAACAGAGTTTCCATCCAATGAAATTGTCAAGAATATAGATATTGAAAATTCATCCGACACTCTTACGATACCAATCAAATCCATCAAACTAAAATATGGAAATAAGGGATTTTCTTTGTTTTCTGATAGCATGCAATTTGTATTGACTCACAAAGGAATATTGGGGAATAGCAAGTCCATTCCAATTCGATTCAATGCCCCGCATGAAGGCCGATTTCATGATACCCTTTTGATCAATGATTGGAAGAACTTTTTCATTCCACTTACTGCAATCGTTAATAGCGGTACAGTGGTTTGGATTGAAGACATCGACTTCGGAAGCATTCCATTCGGAGAAGTGAGAGATACAGTTATTCGCATCCATAATTATGGCAATGAAACAGCCGTGATAAGTAATCTCATATTCAAGGGTGATGATCCATCTGCATTCGAATTCGCACAACAAATCAATCAATCAATCACATTAAAACCCGGAAATAGCATCGGCATAAAAATCAGAAGCAATTCCGATACGCAGAATGAGGAAGTGCAAGCAAGACTAGAGGCCGATATTTCCTATTCCGGAAAGGGTAATGTGAAGAGAAATGCAATCTGCAAAGCAAATGTCTATGTAAAGAATGGCATTTATGTGACCGATATTTCAATGTATCATGCAAAGTTGGGAGTGGTCAATGAAGCAATGTGCACAATAGTGAACAATACATCGAAAGCCTGTACCATTAATGCTGTATTACCATATGCAGACAATCTTTCTTGCAATGTGTTGATATCGGGGAATGTGCAGGGTGGACGATTGGAAGCAGGGAAAAAATCAGCACCATTCAGAATGAGAATCACTCCGAAAGTTAATGGACCATTTTCGATTACAATTCCATTTGTGATAATCGGCGATTCTGTGATTGACACTGTTTGCAACATCAATGGAAGAGCAGATTAACCCGAATAATCCGTAATTTTCCGCATCATTACGGAGCATAGGATGTCAAAGATCATCATTGAAGATTGGTCACTCATACCATTTCGAGAGGCATGGGCAAAACAAGAGGAATATGTGCATGAAATACAAAAAGGTAATAGACCAAGCACATTGATTCTTTGCGAGCATCCGGCTGTGCTCACCATCGGTAGGGAAGGTGGTGAACATAATGTAACAGTGAGTCATGATTTGCTTTCCGCAATGAATATCGAGACGATTCCCATCAATCGCGGCGGAGATATCACCGCTCATAATCCCGGTCAACTCATAGGCTATCCTTTATTTCATTTATCGCAATTCAAAGAAGATTTACATTGGTTTCTGAGAACCATAGAAGAAATAATCATACAAGTCCTTGCAGAATATGGAATTGAGTCCGGAAGGGTCGAAGGAAAAACAGGAGTATGGATCGAAGGTGAGCGAAAAATCTGTGCGATTGGACTGCATTGTTCACGCTGGGTGACATCACATGGCTTTGCATTGAATGTCAATAATGATCTCTCAATCTTCAATATGATCATACCATGCGGAATTCCTGATAAATCAGTGACTTGCATGCATAGCGAACTAGGCAAAACTATTGACATGGAAGAATTGAAAGAAAAATGCCGTAAAAGATTTATTTCGATGTTTTGAAAAAAGTATTTGCATGATATGGGGATAACATATAATTTTGTGTCCCGTTCAAGAACGGTATGCGGGAATAGCTCAGTGGTAGAGCGCAACCTTGCCAAGGTTGATGTCGCGAGTTCGACCCTCGTTTCCCGCTCAACGGCGCAAGCCGTTACTTCCTCTTTATGCTGCATGCCTTGTCATCACTTCCCCCCGATGATAAGGCATTTTTTTATGTAACCCGGTACCATCATGTCCATTACAGTCGCCACTTCAATTTCAAAACCAATTACTCATGTTTGGAATTGTTTCACCCTGCCGGAACATGTCACTCAATGGAATCAGGCTTCTGAAGATTGGTATTGTCCAAAAGCTGAGAATGATTTGAAAGTCGGTGATAAGTTTGTGTACACAATGTCAGCAAAAGATGGAAGCGTGAGTTTTGACTTTTGGGGAATCTATGATGAAATTCAAGAGCATGCAGTCATCGCATATACGCTTGGGGATGAGCGCAAAGTTCGAGTGACATTTCAGGAAGAGGGAGAGTATGTTTTGGTGACCGAAGTTTTTGATCCCGAACAAGTACATTCTGAAGAATTACAGCTAGCCGGTTGGCAAGCCATTCTGAACTCTTTCAAATCATATTGCGAATCAATTTGATTCTCTATTCCGTGATGATGATTTTGCCGAATGATGGCGCTATGAATGTATCGCCTTTCACATCAATTCTATACACATAGACTCCCGGTGGCATTGGCACACCTTGATCATTTCTTCCATTCCACTTCAGGGTATTTTTTCCGATTGAAATTTCACCGGAGAAGCGATGTTGAATCGAACCACGAATATCGGCTATCGTGAGAGAATAGGTGGCTTCTTTTATCTGTGATAGATAATTCATTTCAAATGATATGTCTGTACCACTGAATGCAGGATTCGGATAAGTATTCAATTCGTCCAAAGAACTATTCAGTACGACAAGTACAGTTCTTCGAAGTGTATCTTTATTTGCTGATGCATCCTCAGTGATTATATAAATGATATTCTCACCGACTTCAAATCTGTCTTCAGGGATATATGAAAACTCAGCTCGCATTGCAGAGCCATAAGTACCTCGCACAAAGGAATAGTCGCGAATCTTTGTATCTGAACGAAGTGCAAATGGATTATTGCGAATGAAGGTTTTTGTGGTATCAATCGGCAAAAATGAATTGTCGGAAATGCGAACCGTGATGCGGGGATTCAATGCCACAACATCATATTCGCGCACTAATTTTCCATCTGCAAGAATCTCTATGGTAGGTGGTTCAATGTCTTCACCAATCGTAAGCTCTTGTTTTGCAGTATTATTGAATGAAAACAATTCTGCTTTTGATTGATCGCAATTGATGCGCGCAGTCCATTCTGAAACATTCGCCAGAGCAAATGTTGAAGCACGGGATATATAAGAAATTGGTGAGTCCTTGGGAATGCTTGGAATTTGCGCGATGGTGGATTCCGTATTTCCACCACCACCTATTGGTTGTTGCACGATACATAAAGGCATATCGGGCTGTGATGCCTGACGCATGGAAAGATTGAAGATGTCGAGTGAACAAATCATGCTATCACCTCTGATCGGCAAACTGGTTCTTTGTTCAAGACCTTTCACAGTAAATGAAGTAGGTAATACGGCAAGTTCAGCAGCCGGACGATATACCGAGTTCAATGTCTTGAGATGTGGACCGGAAATTCTACTACTTCTTTTCGCTCTTGCTTCAATTTCCAGATAAGGATACTGCATTGCATCAATATTGAGAAGTGAAAACTGTCCGACATCTGATGAATCCAATGGCATGGAATTTTGTTTGGCCCCATTCAAGCCATGTAATATGTACTTAATCTCACCTTGATCGCGAAGAGAATCTTGTATTGACAACTCTTTCCATTCAATTGCAGGTCCGATTGGTCCTGAGAAATATGATCCTTCACTAAAAGCAATCGCATGTTCCAAATTCAAAGAAAGTGTATCAGTATAAGCACCGAATACTTCTTTTGCCGTACCGGGGAGACCGCCCTTCATGCCATAAAACACATAAGAAATGCGATAACGGTCATCATTGGAAATATTCAATCCATCGGGATATTGATTTCCTTTAAAAACCGAATCAATATTTGTTGCACCGAATTCTTTCAATGTGGCAATCAGTGATTCTTCATCACCCGGCGTACCTTTTGGTGTGACGATTGCACCGCGGAATGAACCATCGGATACACTGATTGCGATATGATCGCCTTGCTCCACAGAATCACGCAGATAGCGAATCAAATCACCTGCATTCCCATCTCGATATCGATCTTCTTGCGCACCATAAAATGCATCAAAATCACGATATATTCCGATGCTATCAAATGGTTTTAGATGTAAGAGATTCCATTTTGAACCATTCACTCTTTCAATGAAAGTACGATTGCCGAATTTCAGATAACCATAGCGATAATTTTCGCCGCCATTGCAAGATTCAATGAGTAGATTAACGGAGTTTTCACCGAGTGACAGAGCTTTTGATTTGGCATTCGAAACAAGATTCTTTGATTTTGATTCAGGAATGGATGCAAGGTGATCTACATGAACGATTGCAGTATCCGTTATTGCTTGTGGCAATGCATGAAACGGCGTGACTTCCCATGGACTATATTGAATGGTCCTTGCATCGAATGTTCTTGTGTAAAGAATATAATCCTGAGCATTTCCGCCAGGCGTGAGTTGTACATTCGGTGTCCAATCCACATGCAATTCGCCGAAAGAAAGTTGTGCGGATTCACTACCGGAAAATCCAGTGATCACGGATCCATCGAGCGTTTCAATACGCAAGTCATAGGAAGTGAATTCACGATTTCGAAGTGGGAGAAGAAATCTGAATGTAGGTTTGTCGCCTTGTACATTCCAGCCCGGAAGAGGATCAATCACCGTGAGTGAAGCTGCATAGACATTCATTTGAAATGTCAATGCATTATTTGAAACAATATCTTCATCCACGATACTCTTCAGCGGATCTATCCTGAGTTCAATCCCATGAATTCCGGATTGATTCAGTGTTGGAAAAGTAAAGCTAAATTCCTGCTCACGAGCAAATGCAGGAAACTCAATTGATAGCGTATCTTTTCTATCTGCAACACTTCGAATGCACTGTAGCATGACAGGAATGGAATCCATCGTTCCGCGATTGCGGATTATACCTTTGACCGTGAAGTTTTCATCGATTGCAGTCACAAGATCTGTTGTGATATCTTCGGAACGAACATAATAATCAGGGTCAGGAGCGATTGCAAGTTTCGTCAGTGGATCTCCAATCAAACAAAACTGCATCATTGCATTGCGGAAAAATGGATCTATTGTTGTGCCTTGACCAATCTTTGTTGCAAAAACCAAATCACCGATTCTGCGGAGTCCATATTTTGAAAGTGCCGTAAACATCGAGACAAAATTGAAATAGTCGGGTGATGTGATTCCTGTATATGTATTGCCTGCAGATGCGATTGCTCCTTTGCCACCCTCGAGAACATATGACTCATTTCTGCATACTGTTGTCGGCTCGGCAAATGCTCCCGAATTACAAGAAAAAGTCGTGAGTAGAAAATATCTCGCCGGATTATTGAGGTCTTGCGCTCTCCAACCATCAAGCTCAAAATATTCAGGTGAGCCATGTCCTGCGAAATTCACCCATAGTGAACCATCATTCACTGCAGATCGAATTTGTGTTGCGATACTCTCATCCACTCCACCGACTTTGTTCAATCTGCGAATGCGAATGGAATCACCTGAAATCGGTGGATCCAAAACAAAAGGAGCTATACCGTCAAAATGATTATGGAAGAATGGATCATCTGCATCACCACCCGAGAGGAAAATGAACTTCTTCATCCAAGGTGCTGCGGCTATGGAGTCATATTGGATGAGTTTATCAACGACTTTCTCGGCTTGTACTGCAGAACTAACACTTAGTCTTCCAAGGATGAGTTCCGGATCGATTGAATCATTACTTGGCATTGTATACCAAATATCACTTACAGGAAAACCAAATGATGGAATGAAATCTTCTTGATGTGCCTTGAATGTGAGTTTCAGTGGATCCCAACTTGCATCACCCATAAAAATGACATAGGCGGGGACCGGAAATTGCCAAGAGCGATGGGTATGTCTGATGAAATCCTTGATTGCATGTGCATCTTTGGAGCCATGTCCAAATTCTTTGTAAATGTCCTCGCTTGAAATTACTGATACTGAATAGCCTTGTGATCTTCTATGCTGCGCCAAGCGCTCTGAAGCTTGAAGAAAAGAAGGATGTGAAATCAGCAATACATCAGCTTGTCGAGAAGAATCACGCAATGTACTTTTGGGAACTATATGGATTTCAGGAGAAATCCATGCGAGTGAATCAGAGATAAATCCTTTGAATATTCCAGGAAGTACTGAAAGATTAGCAGTGAATTGATCTCCTATACGATCGGCATTAGCTAGTGCGAAGAATTTACGAGCTGTATCAATTGTGATGAATGCTTGTGTGCGAATATCACGCAATGTCATGGATACAGCATTCGTGAGTGAATCCTCGAATGCTAAAGCTCCATTCAAAAGTCGAAGTGGTGATAATGAAGAAGTGGTCACATGATCGATGAATGATTCGGTGACAAGTGTATCTGAAACAGGAATAGACTCAATGCGAAGTATATTTCGACCATGTGTGATTTGTGAAGGAGCGATTTCAATACTCGTGATATGATCGGCAAATCCACCGAATGAATCTCTTTTGATGAGTGCATCATTCCAGAAGATGTCATATCGATGTTCAAATTCAATGCTTGGTCTATCATTTGCCCCATGAAATGCAATGCGAACATTCATTGGAGTTATTGCTTGAGGAACTATGATTGTATCAATGAATGTGCGGAAATTTTTGATTGTACTGATTTTATCCCAGAAGAAATTTTTGCCCGTTGAAAAATCTGATGAAAGGTAGCGATAGTCCACAGGACTGATCACATCACCGGCATAGAATTCCGTATCCTTTTCATGATGAATGCTCACACTCACGGCGGTATCGGCAAGTATCGGCATGATTGGAGGAAATGCAGTGAGTCTGTTCTTTGCGGTCGGTGCATCATTGAGAGTCAAAAAGAAACTTGCTTCATCTGTGACATAATTTCTCCATGTTGTATCACCTTCAGCTCTATGTGCCGCAAATATGATCACATCATCATCATCCACTTTGCCATCTTGATCGATGATTCCGATGGGATAGGATGCACCTTTGAAAAACAATTCCAATTGCGCACTTGATTCGCCTTTCCAATTTTGTTGTTTGGAGAGAATGTCACGCATCTTCACATGAGCTATGCCATCTTGCTTGGTGATGAGTTTCACATAGTCTTGCTTTGGGCTATACCAATGATCGGACAAGATTGATTCCGACTTTTTCCGTGAAATGCGTAAACCCGGAATATGATGTGGATTGATGATATGAGCGAGGAGTCCTTTTTCGGCAAATGGAATTCGAT
>DBCJ01000018.1:22509-37785 GCA_002293005.1 Ignavibacteria bacterium UBA961
CCATGTGCCATTATTCTTTTTGATAGGATGAAAAGAAAAGTCAGCTAATTGTATACCACGAAATATTGATCGTTTAATAATGGTTGGAATCAAGATTCCATGATTTGTATCACCTTTGAATTCCTTCCATGCATGTACATCAACAGTGATTGTTGGTTTTGCTGAATGAGGAAGAGCCATCGTAAAACCCATTCGTGAATTGGCTCTGAGGAGATCGCTTTGAGTGGCATGAATGATAAGCATTCCGTCTACTTGTTTTGTAAGTATTCGCGC
The DNA here is from genome assembly GCA_002293005.1 of Ignavibacteria bacterium UBA961. GTDB lineage: Bacteria > Bacteroidota > Ignavibacteria > Kapaibacteriales > UBA961 > UBA961. Next base: position 22,783 of record DBCJ01000018.1, read on the forward strand.
ATATGATTGAAGCACGGATAATGACAAGAGCAGAAGGCAGACGAAAATATATTTGTATATGGATTTCATTGGTAGATATTAAACTTTGAGAACATTTTTATGTCCAACTTGCTGTAAATTACAAGAGTTGACACAAAACTATGGTACATAAATGAAGACAATTATACTACTGATTGCAATGACCTTGTCAATCATGCCAATATTTGGGAATACTCCCACTTGGTCATCAAATATTGCCAAGACCATGTACACGCATTGCACTTCATGTCATAGAGATGGTGGCATAGCTCCATTTTCGCTCATGAAATATGAAGAAGTGGCCTCAAAGAAGAACTCAGTATTACAAGCCATCACTTCGCGTTCTATGCCTCCATATCCTGCCGACACCAAATTCCGTTCCTATTCGCATCAAAGAACGCTCTCAGATGCGGAAATCAATGACATGATTGCTTGGGTGAGCAATGATGCTCCTATGGGAGATATTGCAGGTGCACCTAAACCACCCACATATTCAAGTGGACCCATCATTAAGAATCCGAGCTTCACCGCCCAAATGCCAGTCTATGCAACACAAGCAAAAGCGGGTGGAGATGACGAGTATCGCTGCTTTGTCTTGGATGGATCACCAACAAAAGATGAGTTCATCTCTGCGATCGAAGTTGTGCCGGGAAATCCCGAAATCGTCCATCATGTTCTTGTTTTTCAAGATACTTCCTCCATACCATTAAAATTGGATGCCGAATCACCCGGACCCGGTTATCCCGGATTTGGCGGAGTTGGCTCTTCCACAGCGGATTTGATTGGAGTATATGTACCCGGTATTGAACCATATTTCTTTCCCAAAGGTTTCGGAGTTCGATTTCAGAAAGGGGCAAGAATCATATTGCAAGTCCATTATCCTGCTGGAACAGAGGGTAAGCAAGACTTCACTGCAGTGAGATTTGTCTATTCTGATGCCCCTTCCACAAGAGAAGTGTTCATAAGTCCATTATTGAATCGCAAGAATATCGTAGATGGTCCATTGCGCCTTCCACCCGGACAAGTGAAAACATTCACTCAGCGTATTACAATACCCAATGATGCCACTGCTTTTGCTGTGATGCCACATATGCATTTGCTTGGAAAAAGCATTGAAATCAATCTCAGGACATTGAAAGATACCATACCAGTAATATCGATACCACATTGGGACTTTCATTGGCAGATGGCATATACATTCAAAACACTGCAAAAGGTACCGAGGGGCTCGGTATTGGAATCCAAAGTGACATATGACAATACGGAAGAAAATCCTCATAATCCATCAATACCGCCAAAGGAAGTGACTTGGGGAGAAGGCACCACAGATGAAATGATGCTTACTTATTTCTATTATACGGGCTATCAACCCGGTGATGAATTGATTACGACAGATATTGAAGAAGATATCCCTGATGAGAATATTTCGCTAGAAGATGTGACTTTTACCGAGATTCCCACGGGAGTGATAGTTCGTTTTGCCAATCCAACGGTATTACAATCTTTGCGAATTTTTGATGTAGAGGGTCGAGAGGCATATGTCCATCAGAGTAATCATGCCCATGCACATTCAGTATTGACAATACCTATTTCAGGTTCCGGTGCCTATTACCTACATGCCACTGATGCTGATGGGAAGCATTATCGTGGAGCATTTTGTGTGAGACAATAAGTCTCGCTGACTGAATCAGCTTAGGGAATATGCATGGGAAATATCTATGTTTGCACTCCAAACATGAGGTTCCCATGGAAAATCCAGAACAACACATTGATGCCGATCGTCATACGCATTCAGCGCCCATGCGAAGAGTGACAACCAGACGATTGCAAGACATGAAAAAACAAGGCAAGCGCATATCTTGTCTTACAGCCTATGATGCTCTCATTGCCCGCATTTTGGATGATGCCGGGATAGATTTGATCCTCGTGGGAGATTCTTTGGGAAATATCGTGCAGGGTCATGAAACCACAATTCCTGTAACATTGGACGATATCATATATCACACCAAAGCCGTTGTCAAAGGGGTTCAGCGGGCATTGGTAGTGGCTGATATGCCATTTATGAGTTATCAGGTTTCTCCCGAGGAAGCATTCCGTAATGCAGGCAGGCTGATGAAAGAGGCCGGTGCCAGTGCAGTAAAAGTAGAGGGTGGACACAGAGTTTGCGAAGCGGTTAGACGGATGACTGAGGCCGGAATTCCTGTGATGGCACATCTGGGTTTGACCCCCCAAAGCATCAATCAATTTGGATCATATAGAGCCAGAGGTCAAAATACAGAAGAAGCTGAAGAAATGATGCGAGATGCCAAGGAATTGGAAGAAGCGGGAGCATTTGCAGTTGTATTGGAGAAAATTCCCATGCAACTCGCTCAAAAAATCACCGAATCTTTGACAATTCCCACGATCGGCATTGGTGCCGGACCACATTGTGATGGACAGATTCTGGTGTATTCTGACATGTTGGGTCTTACCATCGACTTCAGTCCTCGATTTGTCCGTAGATATGATTCCTTGCATGAGAGAGTAGATGACTCAGTGTCCAGATATATTCAGGATATTCAAAGCGGAAATTTCCCCGATGAAAGCGAGAGTTACTGAAACTTTTCCACATCTTTCATGAGTATTTCGCAAACTTTTCAAACTCTTGCATTTAGAGCATCGAATACTCATATCTCTTCATTTGTTATTCCATGCAAAATCTGTAATTTGTTGTCTTGAAATCTGAATCCGATTACAGAAAGACCAATTATGCCTCAAAAGAAACCCGAGCCGCCACGCGGATCGGTGCATAAAGATCTAGCGCCATTTATTGGTTTGGGCTCGCAACTTGCGGCTTCAGTCATAGGTTGCGGACTACTGGGATGGTGGCTGGATGGAAAATTTGGCACTGAACCTTGGTTAATGATCGGGCTTGGTTTTTTTGGAGCGGTCGCAGGCATGACGCATTTCATTAGAGCTGCAATGCATGCGAATGCGCATGATCCTTCAAAAAACAAAGAATGAGCGTGTGAGCGATTCACCTTCGGATCTATATGCGATCATACTGGCACAAGTAGTATGTTTGATCAATGCTTTGGGTGGCTATTTAATAGCCCGCAAGGCCTTCATGAAGTCATTTGAGAAGTTCGTTTCTATTGTGCTTGGTAGTATGTCTTTAAGGATTATGTTGGTTGGTGCCTTTTCTTGGTGGGCACTTTCCATGATGAATATGCCGCAATTGGCATATTCTCTGTCTTTGGCGATTGGAGTATTTATTTATCTCTTTGTGGAAATCATATATTTCCATGCGCTATCAGACAAAATCAAGACAAGAGAAAAAGAGCAAAACACATAAAGAACACGATTAACGCAATCATATATCATCAGTCATGAAGCAAGATTCTACTCTGCAACATTCCTCGGCTCAACATCCTCAGCAACATGGACAATCACATGATGCAAAACATGGTGAACATGCGCAAGCTGAAGCATTCACCTTCAATGCCATGTTCAATGAGAATTTGGGGGATCACGGCGGTTTCTATTTGTTTTCCTACCATTTGGCTGATTTGCCATATATCTTCGTAGATAATGGTTCATTCGAATTCTATCCGAATGTATCTGCGCTTGAGGCATCTGGAAAATACGAATTGCATGCCGGTCATGCTGTCAAGACAGATGGCTCGCATGTCCAATTGGATCTATCACCAACCAATTTTGTGATATTCCAATGGATTTCCATGATTGTGGTGATAGCGCTTTTCATTATCGGAAATCGTTCCTACAAAAAGAGCACTAGAGCACCCAAAGGAATTGGCAATGCACTTGAAATGCTAACAATGATGATTCGTGACACCGTTGTGCGTCCGAATATTCCTAATGACAAACTTGTTTCCGCATATTTACCGTATTTCCTTTCCGTCTTCTTTTTCATCTATGCAATGAATTTGGTGGGTTTGCTTCCGGGCGGACACACTGCGACTTCTGCGATCGGAACGACAGCGGGGCTTGCAATTACGGCATTCTTGATGGTGAATATTGTCATCCCTGCGAAAGCAATGGGTCCGGTAGGAGCAGTAAAATCATTCCTTCATCACTTATTAGGTGGAGCACCTTGGTGGTTGGCGCCGATTATGGTTCCGATTGAAGTTGTTGGGATATTCACGAAGCCATTCGCGCTTGCGATTCGTTTGTTTGCGAATATGTCCAGTGGACACATCATTTTGTTCACGCTGATTGGATTTATTTTCTTTTTCAATACTGCTGCGGTTTCGCCAGTTGTATCTCTCTTTTCGATCTTTATTTATTTCTTAGAAATTCTTGTTACATTCCTTCAGGCATATATTTTCACTATGCTGACAGCGGTGTTTGCAGGATTGGTGCTCGGCGATCATGCCGATGGAGAGCATCATTGATTTTTGAGCTGAGAAAACGCTCATTTATATTGATTTGTTATTAACCTTTTTGGTTTTTTTTACTGTACCAACTTTTTTTTGGAGAAAACAATGGAAGCAAAAGCACTTGCATGGCTCGCTGCCGGTTTGGGCGTAGGAATCACTGTATTCGGCGTAGGTACCGGTATCGGACCTCTTGTAGCGGCAGCTCTTGAAGCAGGCGCTCGTCAACCCGAGACAGCAAAAGATGCTCGTACAACGATGATTATCGGTGCGGCTCTTATCGAAGGTGTTGCTCTTTTGGCTTGTATCATTTGTATTCTTCTCGCAACAAAATAATTTGTTCGAGAATTGAAATTGCAAAGGCAGTCCTGCTTAGGTGGGACTGCCATGTATTAACAATATTCGTTTTGTCAAGAGACAAAACATTTACTCACGATAAAGTATACTGAAATGGACGCTTTGCTTAGTGTAAATCCCGGATTGATGATATGGACCATCATCAATTTTTTGCTGTTCTTTCTACTTCTTGGGAAGTTTGGGTTTAAGCCGATGCTTGCGGCATTGGAAGCTCGTGAACAGAGAATCAATGATTCCATAGATCAGGCTGAACAAGCCAATGAATTGGCTCAAAAATCCATGCAGGAGAGTCGTGAGAAATTGTCGAAGGCTCAAAATGAAGTCATGGACATGCTGAAAGAAGGAAAGAATCAGGCAGAGTCCATTATTCGTAGTGCTTCTGAAGAAGCAGAGCGCATCAAGCAATCTAAACTTGAAGAAGCTTTGAGAGAAATTGCTCGTGAGAAAGAAGTTGCATTGCAATCATTACGCACAGAAATGGCAACATTGATTGTCCAGGCAACAGATAAAGTCATCGGTAAAGTGATCAATGCTGAACAGCATCGCTCTCTCATCGATGCCACGGTGAATGAATTGTCGAATAATTAATAAGAAATCGCACTATGGCATCTTCAACACGCATTGCAAATCGCTATGCATCTGCTTTGATGAATCAGGCAAAGGCCGATGGTACATTGGAAACGGTGTCGAAAGATTTTCAAGTCATCATGAATGCAGTACATGCATCCGATGAATTTGTGGCATTATTGAATAGTCCTGTCATCAGACACATTGCCAAAGTCAGCATCTTCAAGGAGATGTTCGCTTCAAATATTTCGCAATTGATGATGAACTTTTTGATTTTGCTTGCTGAGAAGCACAGAGAATCCATTATTCCGGATATATTCTCTTCATTTACTGATTTGTATAATGAAGAAAAGAAATTGGTCCCGGTACGATTCACATCTGCTGTTGAAATTGATGAAGCATTGCGTAATAAATTGATCGAGTCTATTGCGAAAAGAACAGGCAAAACCGTATTGCCTACTTTTTCAGTCGATCCAGCTCTCAAAGGTGGAGTCACGATTCGCATTGCAGACACAATGATTGATGCTTCACTTAGACATCAACTTGACATTTTGTATAGTGAACTTACAGGATCAGCCACACATTTAATGGCTTGAGCCTTTTCGTTTTTACAGGGAAAATATGATGGCATCACTTTGCTTTGTCATAATATGTACTTTGATTTCAAGTCTGAACCTTTTTGCTCAGGCAACCGGATCAGTTCAGGCTGAAGGCGATGCGCAAGTGGTAAGTTCATTGAAGTTGAAACCAAAAAATGGACTATTCTATATGTCCATGGGCTCCGGAAATCCTCAAAAGGAATTTCAGAGTAATATCGGAACAGGAGGATTTGCCTTCATCATGGGTGGAGGATATTCCTTTGAACCGATTCTACCTAAGAGATATACGGATTTCAATGCCTCATTGGTATTGGGTATGGATCTTGGTTATGTGACTCTTGACAGAAATAGGCGACCAGCAGTATATTATCAACGCTATGATGATTATGTGTACTCAAATACAGTAGTTCCTATTGATTTATTTGCTCGATTGCAATTCAATGTCGCTCAATGGGTTTTCCCATATGCTGAAATCACGGGTGGTATGAATGTTTATAGTGCCACGACTGATGGTGAGTATCGCGAGATAGTTCGCCGAGATGGACAAAATGTTACGGAAACCCGGACCACAGAGATCTATTCCAATCGCTCTGTCTTTTGGAAATATGGCATCGGTGCCGGCATGATGATAAAGCTCGTTGAGAATATCACATTGCCAAATAAGGCCAGCAGTATTTTGCTTGACATCAAAGCTCGATATAATTATGGATTACCATCTAATTATCAGAAAGTAATTGATGTTGATCAAACTGGCACGACAAAGTATGAAAGTTATGAAAATGCAGGAACGGATATGCTTTTTGTGCAGGCCGGCATTGCATTCAGATTCTAATTGAACATTTTTTTCTTTGAATAATACACAGGTAGATTGATCATGGCAGAAGTTCGACCCGAAGAGATCTCCGCTATTTTACGCCGACAGCTTTCCGGCTTCGAGAATGAAGCCGACATCTATGAGGTCGGGACAGTTCTTCAAGTGGGTGACGGTGTTGCTCGCGTTTATGGATTGACAAAAGTTCAGGCATCGGAATTGGTTGAATTCCCAAATGGTGTCATGGGTATGGTGCTCAATCTTGAAGAAGACAATGTGGGTGTGATTCTCTTTGGAGATGATCGCCTCGTGAAAGAAGGTGATACTGTTCGCCGTACCGGTAAAATCGCTTCCGTGCCGGTTGGCGAAGCATTGCTCGGACGCGTGGTAAATCCTTTGGGTGTTCCTATTGATGGTAAAGGTCCTGTATTGACAAATCAATCTTTGCCAATCGAGCGTAAAGCTTTGGGTGTAATTGAGCGTCAGCCGGTTACTGAACCATTGCAAACAGGTCTCAAGGCAATTGATGCTTTGATTCCAATTGGTCGTGGTCAGCGTGAATTGATCATTGGTGATCGTCAGACAGGTAAGACTGTTGTTGCACTCGATACCATCATCAATCAAAAATATACTCATACAGAAGAAGCCAAGAAACTTGGTATCAATCCTGTTTACTGTATTTATGTAGCGATCGGACAAAAAGGTTCAACTGTTGCCAATGTTGTTGCAACTCTTGAAAAATATGGCGCGATGGACTATACAATCATCGTAGCTGCGAATGCTGCCGATCCTGCGCCACTTCAATTCATCGCTCCATATTGCGGTGCATCGATGGGTGAATTCTTCCGTGATTCAGGTCGCCACTCACTTGTGATTTATGATGATTTGACAAAGCAGGCTGCTGCTTATCGTCAGGTTTCATTGCTCCTTCGTCGTCCACCGGGACGTGAGGCATATCCTGGTGATATTTTCTATCTGCATAGCCGCTTGCTCGAGCGTGCAGCGAAACTCAGTGATGCACTTGGTGGCGGATCCATGACTGCGCTTCCTGTTATTGAAACACAAGCAGGTGACGTGTCCGCATATATTCCAACGAATGTTATTTCCATCACAGATGGTCAGATTTATCTTGAATCCAATTTGTTCAATGCCGGCGTTCGTCCTGCTTTGAATGTTGGTATCTCTGTTTCTCGTGTGGGTGGTAATGCTCAAATCAAAGCCATGAAGCGCGTTGCGGGTCCTTTGAAATTGGAACTCGCGATGTTCCGCGAATTGGAAGCATTTGCAAAGTTTGGTTCAGATCTTGACAAATCCACAATGCAACAATTGCGTCGTGGTGCGAGATTGACCGAGATTTTGAAGCAACAGCAATATTCACCGGTTACTCTTGAAAGACAAATCGCCCTCGTATTTGCGGCTACAAATGGTTATCTCGATGAGATTCCCGTTGAGAATTGTCGTGAATTCGAAAATGAATTCCTTGAGCTCATGGAAACAAAGCATAAAGCTCTTCTATTCTCAATCGTGGAAGTAAAAGACATTACTGATTCGATCAAGAAAGACTTGAATGAAGTACTTGCTTCATTCACTGAGAGATTCAAAGCGATTCGCGGAATCAATTGATAATATAGGAAATCTTGTCCCATGATTGCAGTCACAGGAGCCGCCGGATTCATCGGTAGTTGTTTCGTGAAAACGCTCAATGAAAAAGGATATAATGATATTCTGATCATTGATTCTTTGGAACAAGATGATCGTTGGAATAATCTCGTAACAAAGCGCTTTCGAGGCATAGAACATCCGGAGGTGTTCAAGAGAAAATGCTCTGAAGGACAATATGATGCGAGTGATATTTCGGCATTGATTCATTTGGGTGCATGTTCATCCACCACTGAGCGCAATGCGGAATATCTTCTTGAAAACAATTATCGTTATAGCATGGCCATGGCACAATTTGCCATGGCACATGATATACCGTTCATCTATGCCAGCAGTGCAGCCACTTATGGCGGAGGTGATCAGGGCTATGATGATGCCTCTTCGATAGGTCTTCGTCCTTTGAACATGTATGGATATTCCAAACAACTGTTTGATGAATGGATGATTGACAATGGCTATGATGCATCTGCCATTGGCATCAAATTCTTCAATGTGTTTGGTCCGAATGAGTATCACAAAGGCGATATGGCCAGCATGATTTACAAATCATGGAAACAAGTGACATCGCAAGGATATATCTCACTGTTTGCCTCAGATATTCCCGAATATCCCGATGGCGGACAAATGCGAGATTTTATCTATGTGAAGGATGCTTGCGAAGTGATGTGGAAGATGCTCAATGAGAAATCACCCAAAGGCATTGTAAATCTTGGAACAGGCAAAGCGCGTACTTGGAATGATTTGGCTAATTCGGTATTCAAAGCACTTGGCAAAGAAATTGATATTCGATATGTGTCCATGCCTGATTCACTGAAAGGACAATATCAATATTACACTCAGGCAGAAATGAAGAAATTACAAACTTCGACTTCTGCACATGATTTTATGGAATTGGAAGATAGCATTGGTGATTATGTGATCAATCATTTGCAAGATTCCACGAAACGATACTATTGACATACATTTTTACTTGAAGCATAGATATGGCAACACTGAGAGATATACGCAATCGCATCACAGCCGTGAAGAACACAGCCAAGATTACCTCTGCAATGCGCATGGTTGCTGCGGCAAAATTGCGCAGAGCACAGGAAGCGATTTTATCGACAAGACCATATACCGATAAGTTTTCCGAAGTGCTGTCAAATTTGGCCGGCTCAGCTTCAGAAGACTATTTCCATCCTTTGCTTCGTAAACCTGAAGTCATCAAACATATTGCTATTGTCGTGATTTCTTCCGACCGTGGATTATGCGGAAGTTTCAATACGAATGTTCTTCGCTTGGCTCAGCAATATATTGAGCAAACTGTTCCTGCAGAATTTCCTCAAGCGAAAGTCAGTGTTGTTGCAGTAGGTAGAAGATCAAGTCAATTCTTCGCAAAAAGCTCACATACAGTATTGGCCTCATATCCTGAGGTATTTGCACAATTGAAATTTGCGACTGCATCCGAAATTGCTGGTATTGTGGCGAATGGTTTCATCAATGAAGAATTCGATCGAGTGATGATTTTCAATAATGAATTCAAATCGATCATCAAGCAAGAAACAACATGCAAGCAATTATTGCCAGTTGAATCAGTGGCTAATGAATCTGCCACGAACAATGATTATATATTCGAGCCAAGTCGCAGTGATATCATGGACACCATCCTTCCGAAATTTGTGAATACACTCGTATGGAAAGGATTGCTCGAATCAAATGCTGCAGAACAAGCAGCAAGAATGATGGCGATGGAAAGTGCTACTACAAATGCACGCGATCTCATCCGCTCATTGCAATTGTCCTATAATAAGGCTCGACAAGCATCCATTACTACAGAAATGCTTGAAATCGTCGGCGGAGCTGAAGCTTTGAAAGCATAAAAAGTATCTAAATGACCTATTTCTGTTGTTTTTTTACTTTTTTAACATTCTTTACAGCTTTTTTGTGGTGTAGGACTGAGGTTTCAGCGTAATTTCGTGTGTTCACAAGCACACAATTTTAAGGTTTGATATGAAAAAGAATTTCATGAGCATATTGCTCGCAAGTTTCGTGTTCTTCGGTCTTGCAACATTTGCATCAAGTTGCAAAGATGATTCATGCGTGAATCCAACTGAGACTGCAGCGATTGTTGATGTTGAAGTATTTGACATTGATGCAACATATGCGAAAGTTTTTTCCGGTAATGGCGATGTTATTGAACAAAATGATCCACGCGGCGGTGGACCCGGCAAGCGTGATACAGTGCGCGGCGGTGGTCGTGATACAGTCAAGCGTGATCCATCTTCAAGACCAATGCCATGGCAATCTATTCTTCCTTGCCTGAAACTCACTCCAGAGCAAAATGCACAATTGCGTGAATTCATGATGGCTCAACGCGAATGTGAAAAGTCAGCTCGCGAACAATTCCGTACTGAATTAGAACCATTGCGCAGAGCACAAAAAGCGGCAATGGATGCAATCCGTGCAGATCTCAAAGCAGGTACAATCACTCGTGAAGAAGCAAATGCAAAAGTAAAAGCTCTCAATGAGCGCATGAAGAATGCAACTCAAGAAGCAGAGGCGAAAGTAAGAGTAGCGGTGAAAGCATGCATGGATAGATTCTTTGCAAGACTTGAATCCATCTTAACACCTGAGCAACTTGCTTTGTGGAATGAATGGAAAAGAACAGGCAAATCACCTTGCCCAAAAAATCCAAGTGGCAGACCATAAGCATTTATATTCTGACTTCAATCGAAGCCTCATCCGAAAGGATGGGGCTTTTTTGTTTTTGTGTGTAACCGATTCTTATTGTCAATGTTATTCTATTCAAGAAGGAAATGATAGATGAAAATAGAATTCAAAAAGTAATGTAACCAAGTTTCCTCATCATTGTTATTACTTCTGAAACACATGAAAACATTTGAACGAGAGGTTCAGTCAGATCGCCGGCAATCTGCATGACAGCTCACCAAATACAGAATACCTTTTAACTTTCTATAAGGAATGGAACAATGAACAAACTGATCACAAAAAGCATGTTTTTGCTTGCAGCAGTGTTCGTGACAGTATTTGCATCAAGCTGTACTGATCAACTCTCAACAATTTCTCCTGTTGAAAATTCAACAGAAATGTTTGCATCAATGTATGATGTAGAGTCAATGGCTACTTCCATCATTGATGACAATGATCAAGGAATGTTTGCAAAAGGCGGTCGTGGTAAAGGTCCCGGTCGTGGACATGGAAAAGATGATCGCGATCGTGATGATCGTAAAGGCGATAGTCTCAAGCCAAAGCGTGCACATCTTCGTGCGGTGATTGATTGCTTGAAACTCACCGAAGATCAAATGAAGCAAGTACAGGCTTTGCATCAAGCAAAACATGATTGTGAAAAATCAGCAAGAGAACAGTTTAGAGCTATAGCTGGTCCTATCCGTCAAGAAGAGAAAGTATTGCATAAATCGCTTCATGAGCAATTGAAGGCAGGAACCTTGACAAGAGCTGAAGCCAATGCACAATTGGAAGCATTTAAAGCAAAGAATGCAGCTGTGATGCAATCTGCGATTGAAACTATGAAAGCAGCTGTCAAAGCCTGCAATGATACATTGCTTGCCGGTATCGAAGCGCTTCTAACTCCTGAGCAATTGCTTCTCTGGAATCAATGGAAAGCAACAGGAACAAATCCATGTGATTCACCATCAAATGGCGATGTCATCGGCGGATGATTCACAGAATCTAAATATTCAATGCCTCAATCTTTGTTGATTGGGGCTTTTTTTTTAAATAAAAAACGTATATTGTATCACTTCTAATTATAATGAAATCAAGGAATTGGCGATGAACCAGTTATTAAAAACCCTACTTGTGGCATTCATGGTCTCCCTAATCGGTTGCTCAAATACTATTGAACCGACAGATACAATGAATGGCGTTGAAAATTCCGCATCTATTTCAAAAGGTAATGTTGATAATGACACATTCTTTTCACAAGATGATGACGATTCTTGTGGCGAAGGGAAAGAAAGACAATTATCATCAATTTCATTTGAAAAAATGATTGATTGTTTGGGATTGAGTGAAAGCCAAAAAGCTGCTTTGAATGCATTGAAAATTGAAAATAACAATGCATGTAAATCCGCTAAAGAGAAGTTTGATGCTGCAAAGAAAAATGCACTCAAAACATTGCTTTCAGAACAAGCCAAATGCAATGCTTCTGCTAAAAATGATTCGGAAAAAAGATCAATCTATGAACGATTGAAGAAAATCTATAATGAAGCTACTACGAAAGCTGAAGCAGCCTATAAATCATCATTGAAAAATCACAATAAGAAATTTTATGATGCTTTCTGCACCATTTTGACTGCTGAGCAAATTGCAAAGCTCAATTTGTGGCTTTCAGGCAAGAATCCTTGTGATACAACAAATACAGGTGGAACAGGTTCAGGTGGAACAGGTTCAGGCGATACAGGTTCCGGTACAATTGGTTCAGGTGGAACAGGTTCAGGCGATACAGGTTCCGGCGGAACAGGTACCGGTATAGGAACAGGTGGTTGATTCCAAACTCAAATGAAGTATAAAATAGAACTCCGACACAAGTCGGAGTTTTCTTTTTCTACCCACTTATAAAACACATTAAGACTTTCTGTAATTTTGTGGAATAATGTTTGACCAGATAGTGTATTATGATTGATTTCTTGGCATTGATTGGCAGAAAAGTGACCGGATTTTTCCGACAAATCGGACAGATCACGATATTGCTCATGCGCGTCATTCGATATTTACCGAGAGTCCATAAAGACCGTCGTCTGGTGCTCGAACAAATGTCGATAGTCGGTACCGAATCTCTCCCTCTTGTCGTGCTCATCGGTGCTTTCACTGGTGCCATCGCCGCTTTGCAGGCTACAAATCTCTTCGCAAAATTCAATCTCATTGGCATTGCCAGACCATTTATTGGTGGTTCGATTTCAACTGTTGTGTTCACGGAACTCACGCCTGTACTGACAGCACTCGTCATTGCGGGCCGTGTGGGTGGTGCCATCGCCGCACAAATTGGAACGATGCAAGTATCCGAGCAAGTGGATGCTTTGGAAATGATGGCAATCGACAAAAATCGATATCTAGCCATGCCACGCGTTGTTGCGGCCCTCACAATGATGCCGGTCCTTGCTGTATTTTCCAATCTAGTGGCTCTCATCGGTGCATATCTTCTCACTTCACTGAAATTTGATTTTTCCTTTGATATATTCTTTGATTCCATTCAGCGATTCTTTCAGATTACAGAAGTTGTGCAGAGTTTGTTCAAATCCATGATCTTCGGCGGTGTCACCTCACTCGTGGGATGTCATGTGGGTTTCAGAACAGAAGGCGGAGCAGAAGGAGTTGGTAGATCCACAGTTCAAGCATTTACCATTTCTGCGGCAACCATTCTCATTTTGGATGCAGTCTTCGGATATATTTTTTAATTCGATTCAATGATCATGACCATACAAGACTTATTGAGCAAGGCCGATTCCTACTGGGACAATGCAGAAATGCTTATTCATATTGGCACTGAATTGGAATCTCGCACTCGTCTTCCGGAAGCTCGTAGAATTCTCGAAAGAGCTTTGGGATTGGCTCCGAAGGAATATCCTGATGCTTATTCAACACTTGCATTCACACATTTTCGTGATAATGCATCTTCGGCAGAAAAGGGTGAAATGGCCTTGATTCAAGGTCTTGAAATTACCGATTCCGATATTCTCAAAGCTTGGTATGTGGCATTTATTGATGATCCCCCGGCAAGAGATTATTTTATAGAATATCTTTCTCAGCATCGCGATCCACGATTGCGTATTATTCTTGGTCATGCACTATTGTGGCAAGGAATGCATGATGAAAGCCAACTTGTATTGTCAGAAGCAATCAAAGGACTCGGTCCTGAATACATGGATATTCTCCCCAAAGAATTGACCATATATTGTTCATCGATTGTTTGGCTCAAAGGTGCAAAGCCTGATTTGGATATTGAGCAAAAAGTCATTCCCATTCTCATTGCACTGCAAGAACGTTATCCTGAAGTGTATATGAATCATGCCACGGAAATTACAGCATGGCAAGTACTGAAGAATTGGAATAAAGTCATCGATGCTTGTAAGAAAACACTCACGAAATTCCCTGATGAAGAAACCACGATGTTGGCGATGGCCATAGCATATGACAAAATTGGAAAACAGCATCATGCATTGCATTATCTGGGAAGAGCAATCGGCATCAAGCCATCATTTGCAAGAGCTCGGTTGGTTTCTGCTCGTATTTTGGATTCCATCGGAGAGCAGGAATTGGCAAAAGAACTCATGTATGAGATTCCTGAAGTAAATCCACAGTATGCTGTTGGCATCATGCAAGCTGCGATTTGGGCTTATGAACATGGCGACAAAGTCAAGGCATTGGAATTATATCGTCGCGGTTATGCCGAGCTCAAATCTTTCGAAAAGGCACAGTTTGAATCACATCCCATTATGAAACAAATTGCCGAAGAACAAAAGAGCACTATATTGCTCAATGTATTGCAATAAATTCTACTCAAAGCACACTCAATGCATTCCATACTCATACTCGATTTCGGTTCACAAGTCACGCAACTCATCGCTCGCAGAATACGCGAATCGGGTGTGTA
>DBCJ01000072.1 GCA_002293005.1 Ignavibacteria bacterium UBA961
GTGATGATATCAACAAGTGGATGTTCAGGAGCGAGTACGAGATATGTGGCTCCGAATATCGTATCAGGTCTTGTCGTGAACACTTTCACGGCATGTGCATCATCGACCTTGAAAGATATCTCCGCACCTTCTGATTTACCGATCCAATGCTTTTGCATCTCTTTTGTTGAGGCCGGCCATTCGACGAATTCCAAATCATTCAAAAGTCTATCGGCATATTTCGTGATGCGAATCATCCATTGTCGCATTGGTCTGCGCTCTACGGTATATCCTTTGTCTTTCCACTCATCCACTTCCTCATTCGCGAGAACCGTTCCCAATTCTTCGCACCAATTCACGGGAATATTGGCGGTATAGGCAAGACGCTGTTCATCTCTATATGCTTCGATACCCACGGAATTTGTGAGATGCTGAGGAATTGGTAATTCACTAATCGGACGAGCTTTTTGAAGTTCTTCATCATACCATGAATTGTAGATCTTCAGAAACATCCACTGAGTCCACTTATAATAATTTGGATCGGTGGTATTCACAGAACGATTCCAATCATAGCCCAAACCAAGTAGATTCAATTGTCTTTTGAAATTATTGATATTGGTTTCTGTGGCAATCGCTGGATGAATTCCCGTTACCATGGAATAGCGCTCAGTGGGCAAACCGAATGCATCAAAACCCATTGGATGAAGTACATTGAATCCACGCATCGATTTATAACGAGCGATGATATCGGTGGCGGTATATCCTTCGGGATGTCCGATATGCAAGCCTGCACCACTAGGATAGGGAAACATGTCGAGGACATAATATTTGGGTTTGGAAAGATCTTCCTGAACTGCATAACTATTCTGTTCAGTCCAAAACTTCTGCCACTTTTCTTCTATGATTGAAAAAGGATATGCCATGTGAATTCCGATTGATATGAAGATTTCTTAAGCATCGAGTGATTGCAAAGCACACATCGAAGCATATATTCCGCCATTTGCGAGTAATTCTTTGTGATTGCCTGATTCAATGATGCGACCTTTCTCGAAGACATAAATTTTGTCTGCATCAATGATGGTTGATAAGCGATGCGCGATAATGAGTGCAGTTCTGTCTTTTAACACATTTGCAATCGCATCTTGTACGAGTTTTTCAGACTCGGCATCCAAGGCCGATGTTGCTTCATCAAAAATAAGGATTTCGGGTCTGCGGGCAAGAGCGCGAGCAATGGCAAGGCGCTGTCTTTGTCCACCTGAAAGCAATACACCACGATCTCCAATCACAGTATCATATCCATTCGGCAATTCCATGATGAATGAATGTGCATGTGCAATCTTCGCAGCTTCGATGATTATATCATGTTCTGCATCAGAACCGAATCCGATATTTGCGGCTATGGTATCATTGAAGAGAAATGCTTCTTGAGAAACAATGCCAAAATGTGAACGATATGAATCCAATGTGTATGACTGAATAGGTGTATCATCAATCGTGATGCTTCCGGAATTGGGATCATACAGTCGAATCACAAGATCACTCATCGTTGATTTACCCGACCCACTTTGACCTACCAATGCAATCTTCTCACCTTTCTTCACAGTGAGTGAAATGTTCTCGAGAACATTATGATTTCCATTATAGGAAAATGTGACATCATTGAAACAGATATTGGATTGGAGTGATGGACATATTGCATAACCGTCTTTTACTTCTGGTGATTTATCTATCACGGTAAATATGCTTTGAGCTGCAACCAAACCTCTTTGAATCATAGCAGGTGTGCTGGTGATTTGAGCAATGGGTGACATGATACTGAACAAAGCAAAGAGAAAAGTCATGAGTTCATGTGCTTTCATTTGACCCGAATACACTTCATTTCCACCAATGAACAATACTGCGCATAGTGAAACAATTGCAAGCATTTCATTGATTGCCGGAACGAGATCAACAATCTTCTGATTTTTGATAGTTGTTCTTACATAGTTTTTTGTTTCACCATGAAACACATCACTTGCTCTTTTCTCACTGCTAGTTGTTTTTACAATGCGAATACCACTCAAAAATTCCTGCAATACATGCGTCAAATGAGCCATTGCATCTTGCATACGATGTGCATACTTTTTGATAGGAGCAGTAGTAAGTTTAATGAGAAGCAAACTCCCAATGCTTGTACTGAATGCAATCAATGTGAGATATGGAGAATATGTAATAAGCACACCAAGAAAAAGTCCTATTTCAATTGGTTGTCTAAATAGCGTGAAGAATAATGGAGTGATTGCTCCATTCATCACACCCACGGAATTGATCATTAAAGAAATTCCATCACCGACTTTACTCTTATTGAAATGCTCCATGGATTGTGACATCATGCGCGAGAATAGTTGATCTCGTATGGACTTGATCACACCTTCGCTAAGGCGTGTATTGACATTATTCCCCAGATATTTTGCAAGATTCTTGAATGCAAAAAGCGTGATGATGAGAATGCCGAGTTTGAATAAAGTTTCTGAATGTGATGCACCTTGCACAAAACCCATAACATTTGTGAAGAACCAATTTTTCGCTTGTCCTGAAAAACTGTCATTGGATGAAATCACATTTGCTTTTTGCATCGTATCGGGTTCAAACAATGCTTGAAGGACAGGTTGAATCACGATGATTGTCACTGTGCTCAAAATGGAGAACAGCGTATTCAGCGTGATGGACAATATCAACAGTAGTTTGAATTGTCCAAGATATCCAAGAACGCGAAAAAGCAATTTCACGAAATGTCCTTAATGTCTGAAATGTCTCATGCCCGTAAGCATCAT
>DBCJ01000004.1 GCA_002293005.1 Ignavibacteria bacterium UBA961
GCGAATGATTATATCTGCGGAACGATGACCATCGAAGGCGCTCCACATCTCAGAGATGAACATCTTGCAATTTTTGACTGTGCCAACAAATGCGGCAAAAAAGGCAAGCGTTATATCCAACACATGGCTCATGTGCGCATGATGGCTGCAGCTCAACCATTCATTTCCGGTGCTATTTCCAAGACGGTGAATATGCCCGCGGAAGCAAAAGTGACTGAGATCGGCGAAGTGTATCATGAAGCATGGAATACAGGCGTGAAGGCAATCGCACTCTATCGCGATGGCTCGAAATTGTCTCAACCACTCAATGCATCCAATGATGAAGATCTCGATGAAGTAGTTCTTCTCGGCGATGAACATACACTTGATGAAACTCAAGGACCAAAAGAAGTCCAAGAGCGCATCGTGGAGAGAGTATATCATAGAGCAGAACGCAGAAGATTACCCAAAAAACGTCGTGGTTTTGTGCGTGAAGGTAATGTTGGTGGACATAAAGTCTTCCTCCGTACAGGAGAATTCGAAGATGGTACACTCGGTGAGATTTTCATCGACATGTACAAAGAAGGTGCATCATTCAAAGGACTTCTCAATTGCTTTGCGGTATTGGCCTCCAAAGCATTGCAGTATGGCATTCCACTCGAAGAATTGGTTGATACCTTCACCTTCACACGCTTTGAGCCGGCAGGTCCCGTTCAAGGTCATGATGCAATTAAGAATGCAACATCCGTACTCGACTATATCTTCCGCTCACTCGGGTATGATTATTTGAACCGTACAGATTTTGTACATGTTCAAGCAGTCGATGAAGATGCAAAAACAAAATCACCTGCAGGAAATCCCGTTCTTTCAGCTTCTGTTTCAAAGAAAGTGATTGAAGCAACTGAACCTGCAATGGTAAGTGCGATGGCAAAAGTCAAAGTAAGTGCAGGCAATGGCACACAAAAAATATTTGAGGCCAAAGCTAAAGGATATACCGGTGAGCAATGCTCAACATGTAGCTCAATGCGCGTGAAGAGAAATGGTTCTTGTACCGTCTGCGAAGACTGTGGAACCACAAGCGGTTGCTCATAAGATATAATACATGTCATTATGCTTAAGCCCTGATTTTTTCAGGGCTTTTTTTTACGATATTATGAAACAGAACTTTGATCCCAAAACCGTGAATTATGATCTTCCCGAAGATCGCATCGCTTTGCATCCCTTGCCGGAAAGAGATCACAGCAAGTTGCTCATCATGCCCAAAGGTGAAGACATTCCAAGGCATGCCCATTTTCATGATATTTCCGCATTGATACCCACTGATTCCTCGATGTTCGTGAATGTCTCCAAAGTGATTCATGCACGCATTCATTGCAAAAAAGAAAGCGGTGGAATGGCTGAAGTACTACTCAATGAACCGGCTCTGGGCGCCCCGGCCGATGCAATGCTGCATATAGGACAAAGCGATTGGAAATGTATCATCGGTGGTAAGAAGATCGTAGCAGGAATGATGCTGCAAACACTCGACGAGCAATGTGAATTACAGATTCAAGTTCTCGAAAAACATGGAATGGATGCAATAGTGAGATTGCAATGGAATGGCGATCAAACTCTATCTGAAATTCTCGAAGAAATCGGCAAGATTCCACTTCCACCATATCTGAACAGAGAAGCGGAGGAGGAAGATGAAGAGCGATATCAAACTGTCTATGCAAAAGACGAAGGATCTGTGGCGGCACCAACAGCAGGTTTACATTTCACGGACAAAGTGTTTGATGAGTTGAAGAATAAGAGTATACGTATTGAAGAACTGACATTACATGTAGGACTCGGTACATTCAAACCATTTGATGCAGAAGAAGTAGATGAATTCTCAATGCATCCCGAGAAAATCATCGTAAGAAAGGAAGTGATTGAATCATGCATTGCTTTCTTTTCCCAAGAACACAGAGGTGCATGCATAGCTGTAGGAACAACATCATGTCGCACGATGGAATCTCTGTATTGGTTTGGTGTAGGACTATGCAATCCGGAATTTCCTGCATGGAAAAAAGGACGATTCTCACTCGGTCAATGGGATGCTTATGCATTATTTGAACAAGCGGTGTCACCCAAGGAATCATTCCGGGCAATTCTACACTGGATGAATGAACATGCACTCAAAGTGATTGAGGGTCAAACACAATTAATGATTGTTCCGGGATATACTTGGGGAATAATTGAGGGATTGATCACGAATTTTCATCAACCGGAGAGTACTCTACTTTTTCTCGTTTCATCTTTTCTTGGAATTGAACGCTGGCAAAAAGCATATCAATCAGCGCTTGACAATGAATATCGTTTTTTGAGTTATGGAGATTCCTCACTCTTGTGGAGATGATTAGGAATCATGTCCATTCACGAATAATTCCGCTTCGAGCACATCAAGTTCTGATCCCATGAATGCCTGCGCACGCTGATGAATATCCGTTGGAATGATATCCAGAATTCTATTCATACCATCAGTTGCTCTCCCGCCGGCTTGTTCGATGATCATTGCAAGAGGATTCAATTCATAAAGCAAGCGCAATTTGCCATTCGGATATTTGCTATCAGCAGGATACATGAAAATACCACCATAATGCAAAGTACGGTGAATATCAGCGACTGCGGTTCCGATATATCGAAGTGAATATGGTTTGCCCTGCTCTTGTTTTTTCAGATGATCCACATAGCGTTTCATGCCATCTGACCACAATGCATAATTGCCTTCATTCACGCTATATATCTTGCCTTGTTTCGGCATGCGTACTTTTTCATGCGTAAGGAGAAAATCACCGATGGTTTGATCATAGGTGAAGACATCAACTCCATGTCCGGAAGTATAGACCAATGTTGTTGCACTACCATAACATGCATAACCCGCGGCAACTTGTTTATATCCGGGTTGTAGAACATCGCGTTCATCTCCATCTTCCGTGGATTGAGGATCAAGTCGACGATAAATCGAGAAGATAGTACCAATGGTTGTGTTTACATCGATGTTTGAAGAACCATCCAAAGGATCAAAAAGCAAGACATATTTCCCTTTTGCATATTCATCAGGAATTTTGATGATGCCTTCAGATTCTTCCGAAGCCATCACGCAGAGATGACCACCATGATCCATGGCGCGAAAGATGACTTCATTCGCGAATTCATCGAGTTTCTTGACTGTTTCACCATGCACATTCATGGAGTCTGTGATGCCAAGCACATCATTCAATCCTGCTCTTCGAACATCACGAGCAATGATGCGCAAGGCGAGAGTCAGATCTCGTAATAATCTAGAATATTCCCCTGTTGCAGAAGGGTGAAATTCTTGTTCTTCAGCGATATGTCGTTCAATGGTGACAAGCCGAGATACTCGAAGAAAAGACATTGCGGACACACCAAAACAAAAAAACTTTAGGATGGCATTGTGAAGTTATATTTTGCACTCTCAATGCTCGATTTGATTGGAAATTACCAATCCGATGAGTGAAAGCAAAGGACAAGAGTCATTCTGACAAATAATTAATCTACTCGTCATGGCAAAACATATAGAAAGACAATCAGACATTGTCAGCAATCAACGCTCACATGAAGATGAGACCGACATTACATTGCGCCCATCTTCATTTGATGACTTCACGGGTCAAGCAAAAATCGTTGACAATTTGAAGGTATTTATTGCCGCTGCGAGAAATCGAGGCGAAGCATTGGATCATGTATTATTGACGGGCCCTCCGGGTTTGGGAAAAACCACGCTCAGCCATATCATCGCACATGAAATGCGGGCTGAGATTAAAACAACATCTGGTCCTGTATTGGAAAAGCCCGGTGATCTTGCTGGCCTTCTCACAAATCTGAAAGAGGGCGATATTCTGTTCATTGATGAGATACACAGATTATCTCCCGTGATTGAAGAATATCTGTATTCAGCGATGGAAGATTATGTGTTGGACATCATGATTGAATCGGGTCCGGCGGCACGCTCCGTGCAAATCACCATTCCGCGATTCACCTTGGTTGGTGCTACAACGAGAGCAGGATTATTGACTGCACCATTGCGTTCACGATTTGGTGTGGTAAGCAGATTGGATTATTATTCACATCAAGATCTTTATCATGTGATCGTTCGTTCAGCGAATATCTTAAATGTTCCAATTGATGAAGATGGAGCTCAAGAAATTTCTCGAAGATCCAGAGGTACCCCGAGAATTGCGAATAGATTGCTGAGAAGGACAAGAGATTTTGCGGAGATAAAAGGCAAAGGAATAATCACGAAAGAGATTGCTCATATCGCACTTTCCGCATTGGAAGTAGATGAGTATGGACTTGATGAAATGGATAAGCGCATTCTACTTGCCATCATTGACAAATTCAATGGAGGCCCTGTAGGTGTGGGTACTTTGGCAGTTGCGGTTGGTGAAGAAGCCGGTACTTTGGAAGAGGTCTATGAACCCTTTTTGATTCAACAAGGATTTCTTCAGAGAACGCAAAGAGGTCGTGAGGCAACTGCCCTGTGCTACAAACATTTTGGAAAAGAAGGCCGAAACAATCAAGAGTTGTTTGAATGATGCATGAAAAAAGTTTCCATTTGTCCCTTTCCTTTAATGTCGATCATTCCTCTTGAAGTACATTGTAGATGTGAATGACCATCAATCAATTGTTTGAAATATTCAGTAATCTGAATTTTACCCTTTTCACCGCTATTTTCCATTCTGCTGGCTATGTTTACTGCATCACCCCACAAGTCATAACTATATTTATCTGTTCCAATCACACCTGCAATTGCGTCACCAGCATGCAATCCTATTCGTAAGTGAATAGGAAAACCACCTAGTGTATATTTTTTTGAAGTTTCAAGTACATCCAGAGCAAAATTTGACAAACAGAGTGCATGATCATGTTTTTTAATTGGAACTCCGCACACTGCCATATATGAATCACCAATAGTCTTTATTTTCTCTATTCCATGCTTCTTCGCTACTCTGTCGAATTCTGTAAACAGTATATTTAAATCATGAATCAATATGTCCGGGGACAATGAAGAAGTCATTGAAGTAAAATCCATAATATCTGAAAAGAAGATACTGATATCCTTTGCATAGTCAACAATATTATGTTCACCTTCCAATATTCTATCGGCAATAGTACTTGGCAGAATATTATGCAACATTCTCTCTTGTTCTTGATATCTGGTAATCTGCATAAGCTTCTCTTGCTCGATCATATCTACTTTTCTTTGTTGCTCCAATAGTTCAGCTTTATGCTTCGTATCTTCAGACAATAATTCGGACTGGAGTTCATTGAAGCGTTTCAAGTGTTTTAGGGCTTTTTCCCATTCTTCAGTAAGTTCATATAGTTCACTCAAACACTTGTGATTAGAACTTTCATCTTGCCTTAGATTTAACTGAGTTCGTATATTTAATGCTTTCAAGAGATAGTCTTCAGCTTTAATCAGATCACAATTGGGATTATCTTGATTCATTAAGAGTTGTCCCAGATTCCCATATTGCGTTGCTGTGGCTAATGCATCTTGTATTTCAATTGAATAATCAAGTATCTCTAGATGAGTATTTTGTGCTTCATCAAACTTTCCGAGATATTCAAGCAATATGCCTACATTACTTTTTACATGTGATGCACCAATCCTATCATTCAGTAATGTAAAGTTTTCCAATGCTCTTTGGAAATATGAATCTGCAAGCTCATAGTCACCTGTCAATAAATGAACTCCTCCAATGGTCATACAATTGTTAGCAATGCCACGAAGGTTATTTACATTTTCATGTATGTGTAATGCAGTGTTTAAATATTCAAGAGATTTCGCATGCTGTCCCATGGTAAAATATACATTGCCTATATTTCCTGTATTTGCCGCAATACCAAGTTCGTCTCCCAATTCTTCATATAATCTTCTCCCTTTATCCATGTATTCTAAGGATTTCTTGTATTCAGCTAGTAGTCTGTACATTATGGCAACATTAGTGTATGTCTTAGCAAGTCCTAATGTATAGTTCTCATGTTGAAAAATTGCTTCTGCTTGAAAGCAAATTTCTATGGCTTCCGCGAATTCATTTTCATGCTTATGAATATTCGCCAATGCAATCAGGCCTTTGGCATATATAAGCTTGTCTTCAACACCAGTCATTGTGCTAAGTATATATTCACATAAAGATTTTGCCTGTTGAATATTTCCTTGATAAAAATGGGCATTAATAAGTACGAGTACTATAGATGCTCGTAATTCATGATGTTCTTGAACTACAATCTCATCAAGCAATGCCGTACCTTTTTCTATGACAAACTGAAAATTTGTCCCTTCAATCACCAATGATTCCAGATATTTCAGTTCTTCTTTAATTTCAGACAGTAACATAGCAAGTACCATTTGTGATCAGTTTATGAGTTGAACAAATTAAGCTATGGGAATCACAATTATGCAAAAAAAATGCCTTGAAACTCAAGACATTTTCTGGATTTGTATATATTCATCTTCAATTACTTGGCTTCTTCTTGCTCGATTGCTTGGATCAATTCTTCGGAAAGTGGATCAACACCAGATTTGAAGCGCTTTACGATTCTTCCATTTTTATCAACAAGAAATTTCTCAAAATTCCAGCCAACCTCACCGGATAAATCGCCATTGCCACCACCTGAAGTGAGATATGCATAGAGTGGATGCTTGTCTCCACCTTTCACGGATATTTTTTCAAACATGTCGAAAGTAACATTGAATTTTATTGAACAGAAGTCTTTGATTTCTGCATTTGTTCCGGGCTCTTGTCCACCAAAATTATTTGCAGGAAATCCGAGAATGCTGAGTCCTTTCGATGCATGTGATTTATTCAGTGCTTCAAGATCTGCATATTGACTTGTATAACCACATCTTGATGCTACATTCACAATTAGGAGTACGCGACCTTTATATTCCGACAATGATTTTTCGTTTCCATCAATGGTCTTTACTTTGAATTGATGAACAGTTCCTGTTGGAACAGTACGATCCTGTGCAGTACATCCAATTGTTGTCATGAGCATATATCCAATTATTGCAAATAAGGCCGGGAATTTCATGAGTTGTTGCATGATTAAATGTTCCTTGTAAATGATATACCGATAACTAATATCGGGTAATCATGGTTCCAATAAAAAAACCGTCTTGTGGACGGTTTACTTCTTCTTAGAATCCGGTGGCTGTGTCATGAAGATCTTCAATAGTGATTCCACTTCAGCATTTCTGGCTCCTGTATCCTGAGGATTCCCTCCCAATATGGAGAAAATGCCTGCTCCATCATTTGAGGAATGCAATTGTTCTCTATCATCTTCTTTGGGTGAGAAAATGAGCATCACAGCATATACTATCAATAATATGAATTCAAGACTCAGTGCGAACAAAATAATTGAAGGTTCACTTGACGGAATGAATTTCAAGCCTCGAATACCGATGATGATAATCAGCACCGCAGCTCCCATATATACCATTCCCAAAATTGCATTGGCATATTGTATGGAAAAATAGGATCGCATATAGAATTGTAATGCAACTTGTGTTCGCATGAAAATTTCAAAAGGACTTGTCGCTTCCTGCCAAAGCAAAGCTCCTTGCAAGTTTTTGACTTCATCAACAGTGATTTTATACTCTTTTGCAAGATCATGCAAATCCCTAATATCAGCTTCCATAACTCTATTTCGCAAATGCATGATTTCTTCATCAGTATGCTCGCCGTATAATGCAATGGAAATTGTATCGAGCATATTCATTATCTCGCGCTGTATTTTTTGCCTGAGCAATCCAATGCTCTTGGGTAGAAATGCAACGAAATAAGTACTGAGACCAAATCCAATGAATAGAACCAATGGCAATAGAGCAAGAGTAGGATTGAATAGATAACGAGCCATACGCTTTCTGCCCATCTCATTTTCAGCACCGGCCATGCGCTCAATGATACCCCAATTCGTAAAGAGATTCGTTATAACCTCATCTTTTGGTGCACCCTCAGCAATTCGATATTCCAGTATTTCTCCACTGGAAGCAACATCTGCATGCATGAATTTTGTAAAAAACATATCCATCAAAGGCATAGCAATCATGATATGCAGGAATGCTACAATAGCAATGGTCAAAATAGTATACATCACATATTGAAGAGATGTATGCTTACTCAACTCAAAGTATTGACTTCTACTTAATGCAGTGATTTCTGCTTGAGGAATATGTTCTTTTTCGAATTCAGACATAATTACATTCTGTTCCCGATAGATTAGGGAGGGTCAAAATAAAAAAAGGACATGAATTAATCATGTCCTTCAATAAATTTTTACGCTCTTTCTTAGCGAACATCTTGGCTCACAAATGGCATCAATGCCAAATGACGAGCATATTTGACTGCAAGAGCAATCTGACGCTGTTGAATAGCTGTAACACCTGTGATACGACGAGGAAGAATCTTGCCTTGATCATTGATAAATCTTTGCAATGCCTTCGGTTCTAGATAATCAATCACACGGCTTTGACCCATTGGATTGACTTTCTTCTTGTTAGGTGTTCTTTTATTGCGATTATTGGCCAAAAAAGGATTGTTGACCGCATTCAATGGTTGTTGTCTCATGATTAATCTTCCTTAGCAGGTTGAGTTTTCATTGATTTAGTTTTTGCAAAGCGCTTATTGAAACGCTCAACACGACCGGCTGTATCCACAAGCATTTGTTTGCCTGTGAAGAATGGATGGCTCTTGGAATCAATCTCAAGCACCATGCGATCGCTTTTATAGCAGGAGCGAGTATGATAGACTGTACCGTCTGTCATGACAATCTCGACCTGATGATAATAGGGATGAAGATTCTTTTTCATGTGATTATCTATTAATGTCAATTTTATCAACTTCTGATAAATCCCCGATCTTCACGAAGCGCTCGAGGTATTTCATATTTCCCTTATCAGTATGATAAGGTTTTATAACGCGAACATTGATGCTTGAGGCCGCAGCCTTTTTACTCATTTTGTCGCCGAATGTCTGCTTCTTTGCCATGTGTTATTTGCACAGAATGATATAAACAACAGGATTGCAAATGTAAGAGTATTTTGTGAAATGACAAAAAGAAAAATTACAAAGTTCCTGTACTGCCAAATCCACCGATACCTCTTTCAGTTTCATCGAGTGAATCCACGAGTTCCCATTGTACGGTTTCATATCGTGCGATCACGAGTTGGGCTATTCTCTCACCGGGTTGAATCGTATAGGATGCTTTTCCGGAATTGGCTAGAATCACTTTGATTTCACCGCGATAATCGGAGTCAATCGTGCCCGGTGCATTCAAAGCAAAGATTCCGTGCTTTGCAGCCAAACCACTTCGTGATCGAACTTGACATTCAAACCCTTGTGGAAGAGCAATGGCAATGCCGGTTGGAATCATGACGATTGCACCCGGCTCCAATATCATCGGCTCTGCAAGAGCAGCGGTGATGTCCATTCCGGCAGAACCAGCAGTAGCATATGCAGGCAATACACCCGATATTTCTCCGCATTTCATGATGTGAACTGAAAGCATCTTTTTTTCCAAATAAAAAAAGCCCCGATGCTATAATGCATTGGGGCTTGAAGATAAATTTACTTCTTATGCAGTTGCGTTTGGATAAACGGAAACTTTGAGGCGTGTACTGTCTTTACGCTCAAATTTCACAACACCGTCCACAAGTGAGAACAATGTGTAATCTCTACCCAATCCGACATTATTTCCCGGATGAAAACGGGTTCCACATTGACGAATGAGAATGCTGCCGGCTGTTACTAATTGACCGCCGAAACGCTTCACACCGCGTCGTTTGGAATTCGAGTCACGGCCGTTCTTGGTAGATCCGGCCCCTTTTTTGTGTGCCATTCTATAACTCCTTATCCGAGCTTGATATCATTAATCTGAATTTGCGTGTATTGCTGACGATGTCCATTCAATTTGCGATAGCCCTTACGACGCTTTTTCTTGAAGACAAGAATTTTGTCGCCTTTGCCATGTGCAAGGACAGTTGCTTTGACGGACCCGCTTACATAAGGGTCTCCAATCATTACATTTGATTCTTCGCCACCAAGAAGGATATTTCCGAATTCAACACTTGAGCCGATTTCCGCATCCAACAGTGGAACTGTCAATGTATCGGTTGGCCTTACCGTGAATTGCTGGGCTGCTATTTCTACTACTGCGAACATACTGGTACAGTCGATGAATTGATGAACTGTTCTCTCGTAATGAGAACTGCGAAAGTATGAGTTTTTATGTATTCACACAAGAAAAACTTTTCAGCGATTTGAATCTTTTGACAAATCAAGCGCTTTGAAGATTCCTTGGGCTATGGAATCCGGCTTGAGTTGTAGGCGTTTTTTGGAATTCTCATCCATGATTTCCAAAATTGCTTCAGCATCTCCACCAAATATGCAAAAGGAGAAATCCGGAAATTGACCAAGATATTTATGTATGGCACCGGAAATTGCAGATGAAATACCCACATGAATTGCATCATGTGTATTTGTTCCTGAGGATGAAACTGTAGGATTTGGAGCCAATTTTGGTAATCCCGCAGTTACTGTTCCTAGGGCTTCATACATCGTGGAAAGACCGGGCATGATCGAGCCACCAAGACAATTCTGTTCCGCGTCGAGAATATTGAAAGTAATTGCGGTACCGCAATCAATCGTGATGAGCGGGGCCTTGCATTCAGTCAAAGCGCCAAATAGACCATGCATTCTGTCCTCACCCATACCGGTGATTTCGGAAAAATCAATAATTCCGGAATGCATGAGCAATGATTTCGTGCGAATATGCTTCAAGCTCGGAATTTCATCCAAAACCTGATTGAATTGTTGGTCCATCGCGGGATTTACTGATGAAATTCCAATCAAGCATTCCTCTTCTTGAACTTGATTCATAATGGTGGAAAGCAATTCTGAATCCCATTCCGAGGCTGAATATGCAAAAGCCCCCAATAATTGAGGGCCTTGCGCATAACATTTTACACGCGAATTTCCGAAGTCCAATGCGATATGTTTCATGATAATTTTGGCGGCGGTTCCATCACATTACCACATTGCTTGCAGGTGCGATGTTCAAGTGAACCGTAAAATCTTTCGAAAATTGGAGGCAATTGTTTCACGATATCGTTCACCGGAATATACTCCTCATAAAGTTTTGAAGTACATGACTCACAGAACCACATAAATCCGTCCAATTCATTGTCATTACGCTTGCGTTCCATAACCAATCCAACAGTGTTCGGACCTCGCTGTGGAGAATGTGGCGTTCTCGGTGGGAGCAGGAAGATATCGCCTTCCTTGATGTGAATGTCTCTCTGATTTCCATCATCTATGATTTTGACGGTGATGTCTCCCTCAAGTTGATAGAAGAATTCTTCGCCTTCATTATAGTGATAATCCTTCCTGGAATTCGGTCCGCCCACAACCATCACGATGAATTCCGTATCCTGATACACAGTGGCATTTCCAACCGGTGGTTTGAGTAAATGCCGATGTTCATCAATCCATGTTTTGAAATTGAATGCGCCTTGAATAACCATGAGACACCTTATAAGAACAGTAAAATAGAATGGACGAAATTATGAAAAACACTCGAAAGATATGAATCAGCCTTCAAAACGCTCTATGGATGAAATACCTTTGATTTTTCGCAATCGATCGAAAACACGATGCAGATGCTCTGTATTCTTTACAAAAACTGTTACCAAACCTTTGAAATGCGTTCCGGCCGCATTGATGTTCACGCTTCGAATATTCGTATTGTTGAAACCTACGATTGCATTCGTGATCTCATTGAGTAAACCTGCTCGATCTTCACCTTTAAGTGAAATTGCCGCGATATACTCTCCTTGTTGGACAGATGCCCATTGCAAAGACATGATGCGACCATCTCTCTTTTCAATCAAATCCATGATATTTCTGCATGTTTTTCGATGCACTCTAATGCCGGTTCCGGTTGAAACAAGACCAATGATATGGTCTCCGGGGAGAGGATTGCAACATTTTGCATAATCATAGAGAATGCCTTTGGAGGTTTCGGGACTACCAATGATAAATACGCCATTTGAGGCATCACCTCTTACTGCCTTATACACTTCATCGGTGGAATAATCCGCTTGCTGAATCTCCTGTTCGCGAGCACCCGGCTTTACTTTTTCTTTGATGAGCGCCAATGTCAGATCAAGGTTTGCTTCACCGGTTGCGAGTTTATGATAGAAATCACCTCGATGCTCGAAACGAAGAGAAAGAATGATCTTCTCTAATTGATCTTCATCAATATGCAGAGCCGCCTTCTTGGACTTTTTCTCCCAAATTTCCTTCCCTTCGGCAGTGAGTTTGCGCTTTTCTTCATTAAGATATTTTTTGATTCCTTGTTTTGCTTTATGCGTTGTGACAAAGCGTTCCCAATCCCGATTGGGAGTCTGATTCTTCGAAGTGATAATCTCAACTTGCTCGCCATTTTGCAGTTTATAGTCGAGCGAGACAATGCGACCATTCACTTTTGCCCCAATGCAATGCAATCCAATTGCAGAATGAATATCGAATGCAAAATCCACGGGTGTGGAATTCAATGGAAGTACTCGCAATTCGCCTTTTGGCGTAAATACTTGAATTTCTTGTTGATACAGATTGAGTTTAAAACTTTCAAGCAATTGTTGCACTGCTTCATCGCCACCGCTTGCATTATCAAAAACATCTCGCATCCAATTGGCCCATTCCTCGAGATCTTTACCGCCGAATGAAATCTTTTTGCCAAGCGATTGAGCTTTATAATTGAAGTGCGCCGCCACACCTTTTTCAGCGATTTCATGCATGGAGCGAGTACGAATCTGTACTTCGACACGCTTTCCATCATTGCTGATTACGGTTGTGTGAAGCGATTGATAATTGTTTTTCTTAGGAACAGAAATATAGTCTTTGAATCGTTCCGGAACGGGTGTGTAAATCTCAGAAACAATTCCATAGACAAAGAAACTTTCATTTTTGTCATCGGTGTCAAGAATGATCCGAATGGCAAACAAATCATACAATTCATCAATGCGCTTTTCCTGAACCCGCATTTTATTGTATATGGAATAGATATGTTTTGGCCTGCCCGAGATTTCAAATTGAATGTGATTTGCAGTGAGTCTTTCGGCAATGGGAGCGATAAAAGCGTTGATGAAATCCTCACGCTCCTTGCGAGTGCTCTTCAAGCCATTCTTCACTTCATCATAATGCTCTCTGTCCAAATGTTTGAAAGCCAAATCTTCCAATTCCCATTTGATGGAACCGAGTCCGAAACGATGCGCAAATGGCGCATAGATTTCCATTGTTTCATTTGCTATGCGTTTTCTGCTATCGGGTGACAAATGATCAAGTGTTCGCATATTGTGAAGTCGATCGGCAAATTTTATCAAGATCACCCGAACATCATTCACGAGTGATAGTAATAATTTGCGATAACTCTCGGCCCTGGTGATTTCCTTGCTTTTTGAAATATCCCGAATCTTCGTCACGCCATCGACGATTTCAGCAATAGTATCTCCAAAATCTCTGCGGATATCGGAAAGAGAAACACGAGGTTCATGATCTTCCACCACATCATGCAATAAAGCCGCAGCAACGGATATATCATCAAGTGGAATCTCTCGAACCACGATCAATGCAGTTGCTAAAAGATGCGAATAATAAGGTCTCCCATCAGCTCTTTTGTCATTTTTGTGAATTTCCACACAAAATTTGAATGCCCTTGTGATGAGATCTTCATCAACTTTGGACAGACTCTTTTTACATTCGGACAAAAGGAGCGCGAGATCCGCTTCGGGATCTTTACCCAATTCTTCTTCATTTATGATTGTAGTACTTTTCATGCAATGTATATATGAGGAAATTCAGTGGGATAATGTACAGAATTATGTGGAGATACCATCATGCATCAAAGAGTCCATCATCTCTGTACAGCATCAAAATGGCATGTTGAGGCACAATAACATATTGCTGATCATTGAATTGAATTGCGATTGCCTGTTTTCTCAAATACACCGCCAAATCACCATTTTTTGCTTGAAGTGGAATATACTTCACTTCCTCATCAGCATATTTCCAAGATTCTTGTTCTTGATTGGAGGCCAGGGGAAATCCCGGACC
Organism: Ignavibacteria bacterium UBA961; assembly: GCA_002293005.1. Classification (GTDB taxonomy): domain Bacteria; phylum Bacteroidota; class Ignavibacteria; order Kapaibacteriales; family UBA961; genus UBA961. Next base: position 14,142 of record DBCJ01000004.1, read on the forward strand.
CACCTTGATGATATAACCGCTGGCTGCCACTTCCTGTTCTTCAATACCCGGAGGCAAAAACAATCCTGACCGAGTTTGTTCATCCTCGGGTCTTGGTTTGATCAATACACGATCACCCACTACATGTATGCGATCAAATTCATGAATATCGAGTATCATGTCAAAAATTGATGTTTAATGTGGTATAAGTCTTGATTTCTTCGGATTCGAATATCATCATGTCTTCATTGTCGGACATTGAACGGTATAACAAGCATTTTGCCACAGTATCCGCTTTAATTGGCCGATATCGCTTTAGTGGTCCTACCAATACAAAAAGAAAAATCGCACTGAAAGTCATCCCGATTTTCTCTCCTAGTCTGAACTCTCTACGCTTTCCAAGCAATAATGATGGTCTGAGAATGCTGATTCTTTTGAATCTTTTGAGTTGAATCGCCATTTCGGCTCTTCCCTTGCATTGCAGATAGAAAGCTTTGGATTCAATTGAGGAATCGATCGAACTGACATAATGGAAACCATCATAATCAAGCTCTGAACAGCATTGAGCGAGTAGTTCTATGATGCCGACATCGGTTTTCTCAAAGGCTTTCTTGCTTCCTGCTTTCTTGATTGTTGTTCCGATGCAACATATCATTTCATTTCCACCGCGCAGAGCTTCCCGCAAGGCGTCTTCGTCGAAGAAGTCGGAAATGATTCTTACTTCCACTCCTTTTGGTAATTCAAAATCAGGTTTTTTTCTTGCCACTATGATGAGTTTTGAATTTCTTGGCATTGAGAAGAGATTGATGAATGCCTCACCGATGAGTCCTGTAGCACCTGTCAGAATGATTGTTTTCATGATTTCCCCATTTGCATTTTTTCCAAAGCCGAGCGTAATGCATCGGGTATTTTCACTGCTTTTTTATTGATTCTATCTACGGAAACGATGGTGCATGAACCATCGCCCAAAATCATTGAGTCTCTTTCAACGGCAAATCGAAGTTTGATTGAAGCACCTCCAATGGTATCCGCCCAGCAATAAATTGCGAGCAAATCATCGATATATGCCGGAGAATGAAAATCACATGAGAAATTCACGCGAAGCATCCAGACTCCCAAATCCTCGAATTGAGTATTTGTATAGGGAAATCCAAGTGTTCGAAAGAATTCTGTTTCACCGATTTCAAAGAGTCGCACATATTGTCCGAAATACATTATTCCCGCAGCATCGAGATCGCTCCAACGAATTCTTTCCTCGGCTTTGACGGCATATGGGGGAATTTGCAGTGTTTCTTTCTTGTTCATGGGGATTACTCAATAGGAATTATGCGGAATTTATGGAATTCCCGCCTTTTGTGCATTTGCAATTCCATATTTTGCAACTGATACACTTTATCACATCAAGAATACAATGCAAGATCAATCCTCTCAACAAATGGAACCCCAAGATCATGGACAGCATATACCCAAACCCACATGGGGTTGGAAAGCGATTTATATGTTTTTGATCATTTTGGGAATATCAAGCGGAATCATAGGACTGGTTTATAGACAGTTGCCAAAGAAGAGCGAAGTTCTTGCAAAAAGGAAGATTCCGAAGATTCGCAGTGTATATGCACTCATTCTGTCACCAATTCCGGTTACGATGGCAGACTCCATTTCAAGGGCCATCAAACAAGATATTGGCAAAGATTCAATACGAGTGAAAATGGTTGTCGGCGGAACAGCCGTGTATAAGCATTGCACCTCAGCTGATGAATTTAGAAGATTGATAGATACTGCGGCTGTTCGCGCAAGACCTGCAGATATTGAAATCCAGAATCTTTTGCACTCCAAGGTTGTGGACATCATCACATCTGATACTTTACCCGCTCGATTATATATCATTGGGTCCGCTCCGAATATGCCTGCGGAAGCTCTTCGCATGAGAATGAAATCCACAATTGAATATCTGGA
>DBCJ01000124.1 GCA_002293005.1 Ignavibacteria bacterium UBA961
GAATCCCTCTCCCTCCGCTTCAACAAAAAAAATCTATTCCATGCATATGCATCGAATAGATTTTTTTTGTTATACCATTTCCAAATTGGAGTAAACTTAACTTCAGATATGCTTAAACATATCATATCGAAGAAAGTGAGATACATTATCAAGAAAAATAATCTTGTAATCGTGATAATCTTGTAATCCTGCCCATCCTGCCCTCACTTCATTGTCCCACTCTTCCTAAACGCATCTTCCTGCTCAACATATTTCACAATCTCAAATGCCTCTGCCGTTTTGCCTTTTTGATTGTATGCATTGACTAACATATAGCATAACTTATCTCGAAGTGCGATTCGTTCATTCACATTTTGAATTTGTATCCATGATCTTTGTCGGAAAGGGTGAGCAAGAGAATCAATCACGCGTTCAGGTTTATTGGTATCCTTCTCAACTTTTGTCAAAAGAGAACGCATGATATTGGCATAATACTCAGGGTTTTTACGGTCATTTTTACCAACGATATTCTTGACTTTGGATTCAATTGAAGTTTCAATGTTCGCAATGTTAGAAGAGTCATAATCGAACACTTTAAGTTTATAACTTGACTTTGGCATCATTCTCACCCATATACGATCAGGAGTATTGGAATTGAATCCATTTGCTCTCATTTCATCGAGAATATAGGATGCAGCATCATAAGAAAGATTTGTCGTGGAGAGTGCAAGTGCTGCTCTTATACCCAATTGACCCATCAAATCATCTGTGTGATCAAATGATCGAAGGATAGCTTGTCTGATGAATTGACCTTGATTATATGATCGCTGTTTATCTCCTGCGGCATATACCTTGCGAGATCTGATCACACGTAAAGCGCTGGATGCATTCTCTTTATACCCCATGATTTCAATGATGCCCATCGCTTGTGAAAAACCAAATTCAACAAAGAAATCAATCTTCTTCACTTCGGTTACTCTTCTGATTTCTTTCATATAGCGATCACGACCAAGGGTTAGTCGAACATTGCCAATCAATTGACCACGCGGATCAGTGAATTTTGCATCTGCATATGTGCTTCGTGGCACGGAAATGACTTCCACACAACCTGAATCCAGGAAGAATCTCACAAGATGGTTAGCATCCGCACGGGCAGTTTTTTCGCCCAATCTGGAGTCTATTCCTGTGATAAGAACGCTAATGACTCTGCCCGAAGGCATAGGGTATTCAATGTCATCTATGTCAATAGTCGTATCACCGATAATTGGCTGATACTGTTTTTCTTGTGTAGGTTCTTCTTGTTCAAGATCACCAATCTGCATATTCTGTTTTTGGACAGATTGCACTTTGTTTGATTCAACTCCTTTTGGAGGTTCCTGTGCCGGTTGATTTTCACCGCAAGAGATAAGTATGAGTCCCGTGAATGCAATGATGCATGAATGTAGAATAAACTGTTTCATCATTTGTATCGGTTTTGAATAAAAATCAATGTTGATATGCTTCTTGTTCGAGTTGCAAATAATCTTGCACTGTTTTTGCATCGACCGTTTTATTTGTTCTGTTAAATGCATCAATGAGTAAAGTACAAATTCGATTGCGCAATTGTACTCGTTCTTGTTTATCCTTTACTTGCATCCATGCTTTTTGCTGAAAAGGGAAGGCAAGTGCATTGATGACACGAGCAGGGTTTTTGGCTGAATCCACTGCGGCTTTTTTGACAAGATTTTGCAATCTTTTTGCATATCCTTCAGGTGTTTTACGATCACCCTCGAGCATTCCCTTAACCCTTTTCTCTATGCCGGATTCCAATTGCTCAACATTTGCTGAATCAAAATTCAAGTGTTTCATTTGAGAAAGGTAATTGGGTTTCATGCGCACCCAGATTCTTTCATGACCCATCGAGCTGAATCCATGTTTTCTTACTTCATCGAGTAAATAATTGGTGGCATCATAGGAGAGATTCGTGTTAGCCAATGCAAGTGCGGCTCTGATGCCGACTTTCCCAACCAAATCATCAGTCTGATCGAATACCTTGAGAATTGCTTGTCTGATGAATTGTCCTTGATTATATGATCTTTGATGATCACCTGTCGTAAAAGCTTTTCTAGAACGAAGTACTCGAAGAGTTGATGCCGCATTGTCTTTATAACCGAGCAATTCGATGATTCCCATTGCTTGAGAAAATCCGAATTCGATATAATAATCAATGGATTTCACTTTTGCGATTTTTGTGATCTCACGGATATATCGCTCTTGTCCAAAAATCGATCGAACATTGGCGATGATATTTCCACCGGATGTATCGCCTTTGCGAATCATTGCAAATGTTCCACGAGGGATGGAAATGATTTCAATGCAACCAGAATCCAAGAAGAATCGAACGACATGATTTGCATCTGCGCGAGCTGATTTTTCCCCAAGTCTGGAATCAATGCCTGTTATCAGAATATTCACCACGCGACCATTTGGCATAGGAAATTCTCTGCGGATTCCAAGTAAAGTTGAATCAGCAAAGATCTTTATAATACTGTCCTTTTTGACAGAGTCAATCTTTTGAACAGCTATCGTATCTTTCATTATTGGAACTGTGTCAGTCTTATGTTCTGACTTTGCACCTTGAATTCGAATATTTTCAGGTCCGCTTTGTTTCGGCTCCTGTGAGCAACTTCCAATTAAGAGTATACCGAATATCAGTATGAATACCCTATAATACTTACCCATATTAACCCTGGGATTAAGAAAATATATCATTCAAACAAATAGCAAATATATTGCCAATTCAAGTTTTGTTATTTGAATAACAATGATTTACCGATATTCGTGGGTGATTTCTCTATATTTCTACAAGAATTCTATGAATAATATGCGCATTGTTACTTTCCTTGTATTGTGTGCTTTGCTAGCAGTATCATCATCTGATGTCTTTGCTCAAATTGATAATCAGCAATTCAGCATTCCCGGACCGAGTGAATTGTCCTTGATTAAGATGAAGGGAGAGTCCGGAATAACTTATGTGGGTACGATCATTGAAAGAAGTGATAGAGAAATATCCATATTAACCGATGCAAATACCAAAATTCAGATATTATTGGTCAATATTCAGGACATAAGGGCGATACCAAAGTCTCAGATTCACAATGGTGAATATTGGTATCCCAATCCAAATGAAACACGATATCTGTATGCACCATCTGCTTTCAATCTCAAAAAAGGGGAAGGCTATTATCAGAATACATATCTCTTCATCAATACCTTTAATTATGGAATAACAGATAACTTTTCGATGGGAATTGGTTTCGAGTTCTTTTCAACATTTGCTTCTCTTGGTGATAGTGATTTCAATCCAATTTTCTTTTTGACACCAAAATACAGTACTCAAATATCTGAAAATGTGAGAGTCGGTGTTGGAGTTTTATACGGTAATCTCACATCGTATATTGGTGGATTTGGCGTTGGATATGGTTTGGTGACCTATGGCAATCCGGAACACAATGCCACATTGGGATTGGGTTTTGGATTCTTTGATGGAAATTTCAGTAGCGATCCTGTCATAACATTGAGTGGAATGACAAGACTGTCCAGAAGAATTTCATTGGTTACTGAAAATTGGTTTTTCCCCGCTGATGTATATCGCGGACTTATATCCTATGGCATCCGCTTTTTTGGTGAGACCATGTCCGTTGATCTTGCACTTGTCAATAATGAAGAATTCTCTGAAGTATTTCCTATTGGCATACCCTATGTGGATTTTGTTGTAAAGTTTTGAGAGTTATTTCTTCAAGGAATATGATGTAATGACTTTGCCGCTGATATCTATCACTTGTACTAGAGTTTCTTTTTCCATGACAGAAAACATCATGAAGCCTTGCTTTCCATGATAGAAATCTTGTCCTTCTGCTTTTCCTGCATCACGAATTTCGCTTCCTGCACCTGAGATAAAATGTACAGTTGATTTGTTATCGGGATGAATGATTTGCAAATCATGCTCATGACCACAGATATATGCATGCACTCCTTGTGCTTTGAATGTGGCATCAAATTTATTCATGAGATCATTCATGCCCGGTTTTCTTTTACCCAAGCTATAAATGGAATGATGTCCAATCACGAATTTCCAATCATTTTTCGGTGTTTGTGTAAGCAGTGAATCCATCCATCTCCTTTGTCCTGCCGTATCAATGCCTTTTACACGATATGTCTCATCTTCTTTATGATATGCATCCACATAAGGATTAGTATCCATAAATATAAATTGTGCTGACTGTGATTTACTTATGCCAAATGTCTTTGAAAAGTATCTTGAAGGCAGATTCCATCTTCTGCTGATGGTGGAATATTCAATTTGGGCATCAGGATTTCCTTTATAATCATGATTTCCTAAAACAATATACCAATCACCTTGGAGTGAATGTTGAGGATAAATGTCTTCGAATGAAGCTTTCCAATGTGGATCCATGACGCTTCTCACGCCACTTGGATAGAAATTATCACCTGTACTTATGATGAATTTCGGTTCAACTTGTTCTGCGGCATCTGCCATCACTTTCGCAATTTCTTTCTGACCATATTCACCATTTCTTCCCCAATCACCAATCACAAAGAAATGCAATGCATCTTTTGGAATTATGATTCCAGGAATATCAGAGTATGCAGTATTATTACAAATGAAAAGGATTATAAGAAGAAACTTTTTCATGATATAGAAATAAGTTTGATAAAAAAAGGGGGCAGTGAATGCCCCCGTTCAAGTTCCATTTGCTTTATATTATAAATCCCATTTCAAACCGACATTCATGCGCATATTGTAGAATTCAGATTGCATTGTTCTTTCGCTTATACCTTGATAATATCTCAATGGTTGATTGGTGATATTATTGAGTTCTGCGAACATACGGAGTTGAGGTGTGATTTTATAAGCTGCATTGAAATCCACAAATGTTTGAGTGTCATAGTATCTATCATAGAATTCGCTCACTCCATAACTATCAATATATGCACTTGTATAATTAACGGATATTCTGGCTGACAGTTTACTATCTTCATAGGAAAGTGATGCATTGAACATATGCTCTGCTGTTCCGGGAAGGGCTGCATCAATGCGCTCAGTATCATCTGTTGGAACGCTTGGAACATTTGAACCTGTATTTGTATAATTCAAGTATAAGCTTGTATTACCGAGAATTCCCGGCAAGAAATCGAGTTGTCTTTGAAATCCGAATTCCATTCCTGTGATTGTCGCTTCGGCTCCATTACGAGGTTGAGTATATCGAGCATATTGCACGCCATTGATCAAAGGAACATTTGCTCCACGGAGGATATAATCATAAATGAAGTTTTGGATATTCTTATGGAAGATACCACCCGAGAAAATACCGACTGATTCAAAATAATATTCAGCCATCAAGTCCAAATTCGATGAAGTAGTTGCCTTCAAATCAGGATTGCCGAGCGTGATTTCATCATCATCCTGACTGAATAATTGATAGGGAACAAGATTGTAATAATTTGGTCTTGCAATTGTATTCGTATATGCCATACGAATGATTAAAGCAGGATTATATTCATAACGCACATGCAATGAAGGCAAAACATTCAAATAGGAATTTGTGCCTGTTTTTGCTGCATATGTTTCTGCATCGGCATCGAATGAATTTCCGGTGTATTCAACTGAAGTATGCTCGACTCTTGCACCCGCAACAATCATCAACTTATCATCTGAATTGAGATATCCACCACTCAATTGCTGAGTGAGCATGAGATAACCGGCATTGATTGTTTCTGTTGCATTGAAATTACCCGGAACATATTCAGCGATTCCATCCCTTACTTTGAAATTTGATGTGTCATTCACATTGATACCACCCAAGAATGATGATGGTGCATAAGAACCATAAGCATAATCACCTGCAAGATTTGCTTTTCCTCTGTCCATATCAATCAATGGGATAGAACCGAATGAACTTGGATTGAACACATTTGTATTATTCGGTGTATAAAAGTTAAAGCTATTATCGCGCATCTTTTCTTTTCCACGATAACGAATGCCACCTTTAAGATTGGATTCATAAGCACCTTGATTCAATGTTGTTTCCAAGTCCAATTTGGCATTGAGATCCACATCTTCTGTATAGCCATATTGTTCTGTCAATTGACGTAATGTCCATGTATTCAAATCATTGCCAGTCTCACCTGCAACAAAACCACCTTTAGGTTGGATCGGATCACTGATGTCTTGAGTGAGTTTTTGTTTTCTTGTTCTGAATGATACATAACGCTCATTCGGACGCTCTTCTGATGCTTTTGCATAATTGGCTTGCCAATTTGCTTTCACTGCGCCAAGGAGATGTTGTCCCGACATTGACACATTGAAAGTTCTTTGGTCTTCGAGTCTTGTATTGTTGACACGATCATTACCAATACCGCCTTTTGTTTCTCTTCTCACCTCTGCACCTGAAACAATTCCATTGGAATCTGGTGCGGATGGATAGCGATAATTCACGCGATAACGATTTTCCCAATCATCTCTCCAATTATAAATGGTATTGAAGAATACTTGATTTTTTTCATCGAATTTATAATCCAAACCAAGCGAAATGCTTCTTCTTGTTCTTTCAACATCATATCTGCGCAATTGAAGATCTGATACATATGCATTTCCATTGTCATCTTCAGACCACTCTGCCTCTACATTGTCAGAAGCCAATTTATGATTATTGATGCTTCCTGAAAGTACAAGACCGAGCTTATTATCCATGAATCGTTCACCATAAATTCCTGCTCCTGTGAGAATAGGTTTTTCACTAAGGAAATTATATCCACCCGCACCAGTTATGGATAATCTTCTCGTTTCAGGAGCACCTCTTGTGATCAAATTGATTGATCCACCAATGGCATCGGCATCCATGTCAGGAGTAAGTGCTTTCGTTACTTCAATTGTTTGAATCATGTCTGAAGGAATCAAATCCAATTGCACTTCACGATTCTCCGCTTCTGCTGATGGAATTCGATCTCCATTGATTGTAACACTATTCAAACGAGCGGCGGTACCTCTGATAAGTCCGAATCTTGCTTCACCTTGATCATATTGAACTGTGATTCCTTGAACTCGCTTCAATGCATCGCCTACATTTGCATCGGGGAAACGACCAACTTGATCCGAAGAAATGATATTTGCTATTGAAATGCCTTCTTTTTGTTGATTCAATGCTCTGGCTTGTCCCTGTAATCCATCACCCATAACTATCACATCATTTGTGACTGATGTGGATCCCTGCATGAGTACTTTCACAGAGATTGTTCCATTCTCGGGTATCTCAATCTTTTGAGAATATTTCTTGAATCCAATGGATGTTACATTAAGAGTATAAGACCCTGATTTAACATTTGAAATAAAGAATTGACCACGACTATCACATATTTTCCCTCGTGATAATTCCTTTATTTGAACTCCGGCACCGGGTAAAGGTAAAATACCTTTTTCATCGAGTACAATTCCGGATACATTTCCGGCTAATGAAGTCATGATGGAAAAGGGAATGAATAGGAGAGAAAAGAGGAGTCGAATGCTGTACGGTTTGTGCATCGTCTATCCTTGGAAAAGTGAAGGAAATACAATGCAAACTTATCAGTGGGGTATTATGAGAGTGTAATGGGAGTATTAAGAATGTATGATGAAAAATACCCTGATTATTAAGAATTGGAAATACAGAAGAATTTAGAACATATACAATATCACCAATGCAATTGCAGCTGCCGACATCAAGAGAAGGGTAAATACTCCTCCGATATTCATCCATCTCGAATTAACAAATTCCCCCATGATTTCTTTATTGTTCGCAATGTGGAGAATAACGCCGATTAAAATTGGTGCTGTGATTCCATAGAGTATAGCGGTTGCAATCAATGCATCAATCGGACTTATGCCAAAGAGATGTAATGATAATCCCAATATCAGGGAGAATGCCATGATGCTATAAAAACCTTTGGCTTGCTTAAATGTTCTATCTAATCCTTTGGGAAGATTAAGTATTTCCGTAAACATATAACTGAGCGAACCACTAAGTACTGGGATTGCAATAAGTCCAGTTCCAATTACTCCAAGACTGAATAGAATACTCGCAGAATTACCGAGTAAGGGATATAATGCAAGTGCGGCTTCTTCCACGGTATTGACTTCATTTATACCATTAGGAAAAAGAACGAGACCTGCTGTAAGAATGATGCAATACATAATGATGCCGGAGAATATCATTCCTGAATCTATATCCGATTCCATTGATTTGATATCTGTTTTATTCACCAAGATGATATGATTATGCTCTTTTTCTTCCACTTCCATGGATGCTTGCCAAAAAAAGAGATATGGCGAAATGGTAGTCCCCAGTATACCAACAAGAATCATGAGATATTCTTTGGTGAAATGTATTTCCGGAGTAAATGATGATGAGATGATATGAGAAAGCGACATTCCGTCATAATAGAATGGAACGATGCAATAGACGAGTAATGAAAGACATAGATATTTCAGAATGTTTGTTATCTTTTTGTATGGAAGATATATCATGAAGATAAAAAGAGTCATAGTAAAAAATACACTGAAATAACCCGGCTCGACTTTTGGAAATAACATTGTTCCAACAGCACCCATCCCGGCAATATTTGCTCCGATATTCAGAACAATTGCAGGCGCCCCCAATCCTATTGTTAGAAAGAGAACCCATTTGGGATAATGCAGTCGCAAAGTACCTGCAAGTCCATGCCCAGTAACCAATCCAATTCTTGCGCACATTCTTTGAATCACTGCCATGAGAGGGAAGGCAAGAAATGCAGTCCACAGCGTGGCAAGTCCAAACATGGCTCCCGCCTGTGTATAAGTCGCAATACCAGAAGGATCATCATCGCTTGCACCCGTGATGATGCCAGGACCGAAATACTTAAATAATTTCAATTAGAGTTCTTGATCGATAATGGGTAAATGAATACAAGGATAAGAATATTCTTTTGTAGCTGTATTAAGTCCTTCAAAATACGGAAACCTACCTCAAATACCCTATATTTGAAATTCTCCGGGGCTGTGATAAGTGGGCATCAAGGGAATTGTGCTGACATTATCTTCGCCGGGCAAGATTTGCTGAATTAATGATCAATTTCATGAAACAATCACATTTTGGTCCGATCTCCGCAATGTCTATCGTGATAGCCAATATGATAGGTACGGGAGTATTTACCGGCTTGGGCTATCAATTATTGACCATTCAAGATTTTGCCGCAATTATCGCATTATGGGTGATTGGAGGTTTACTTTCTCTCTGCGGTGCTTTTGTATATGCCGAGCTTGGTGCTTTATTCCCGCATTCCGGTGGGGAATATCGCTATCTCTCCGATGTATTTCATCCAAGCATTGGTTTCTTATCAGGTTGGACAAGTTCCACGATCGGCTTCACTGCCCCTCTTGCCATGAGTGCTATTGCAGTTGGAAATTATGTGGTTGCTTCCATTGGGATAGGACATCCCATGATCATTGGACTCATCACGCTTCTCACTTTGACTGCCATCCATACCATGAGCCATAAAGCCAGCGGCGCATTTCAATCATTTTCTACGGGAGCCAAAGTACTTTTTGTCACTTTGCTTATCATTCTTGGTTTTTCTCATGCTGAGTGGAATTTCGAGCATTTTGCACCGACTATTTCCACAGCTCAGCAAATGACTTCGCCTTCATTCGCGGTTTCACTCATCTATGTGATTTTTGCCTATTCCGGTTGGAATGCATCTGCATATGTTGCTTCGGAATTGAAAAATCCTGAAAGAGATGTTCCGCTTTCCATAATTCTTGGTACTGTATTCGTAACCATTGTCTATGTACTCATCAATATGATGTTTCTCATGGTTGCTCCGATCAGTGAATTAACTGTGAATCCTGATACCATGATGCCGAAAGAATTGGTCGTTATTGCCGGATCCTATTTTCTTCCACCGGTATTTGCCACCATTTCAGGACTCATCATAGCATTTATGCTCATTTCTTCAATGAGCGCTATGGTTGTTGCAGGGCCTAGAGTTCTACGCTCAATGGTGAATGAATATGTGCCAAGTCAAAAAGGAAAAGACATCTCTACAATTCCTGTGAAAAGTATCTGGATTCAAACAGGCATTGCAGTTCTGATGATATTGACCAGCACTTATGATACTTTAATAACATTCACGACTTTTCTCATTACGCTATTTTCCTCTCTTACCGCACTCGCGGCTATCTATGCAAGATTCAGTATGAGAAAAGTCTATAGACCATATCGCATGTTCGCTTATCCTGCAACTCCTGTGCTTTTCTTGCTCATCAATTTATGGATCATGCAAAAGACCATACAAGATAAACCCATGGACATGTATTATGTGGCAGGCATTCTGCTCAGCGGAGTCATTGCATTTATATTCTTTTCAAGAAAAAAATCACAGGTGAGTGAATGAAGTTGTTTTTGGTGATTCTATTTTTGATCATGGGATGTGCGAAAGAAGAAAAAGGGATGCAGAAATCAACAGAGAAAAAAGTCAAAGAAGTGACAAGTGGATTTTTGACATTGCAAAGACAGCCATCCGCCGATATGGTTGAGTATCAAGTCATTATTATCGATTCCGTTCAGCATCCATTTAATGCTGCTGACTTATCACCTTATGAAAGATTTCCGGGAATTGCAACATTCCGCGGAGGACCATTCCGCGATATGCCCTTGACAGGCATTCTTGATTCCATTCCTACTGAAATTCATATTGATTGGATATTCAAAACCAATGGCGGAAAATTCGGGGAAGGCGTGAATGGTAAAGGACGCGGCTGGGGCGGTGGTGCGGGTTGGACCGGTCAGCCATGTCTTAAAATGGATACAAATAATAATGCAATTACTCTGTATCAAGGATCACTCACGGGTAAAGTCTTTCGCTTGGATTATGCAACAGGTATTGAAACTGATAGTGCCCTTGACATTCATAATCCAATCAAGGGTTCTGTGGCATTGGACCCTGAATTGTCACATATGCTCTATGTTGGACAAGGCATTAGATATCAATCTGTTTCCGGAGCAAGATCTTTTGATCTCAATTCAGGAAAGCAGATTGCATTTCAAACTGCTGATGATAAACATGCAAAAAGACGCTGGGGATTTTTTGATAGCTCGCCGATAGCATGGGGACCCTATCTTATTTGGCCTGCTGAAAATGGCATTCTCTATAAGTTTCTCAGAACATCAGAAGGATTCAAGCCACATTCGAAATTTGTGTATTCCGTGAAAGGGAATTCGCATCTTGGTTTGGAGGCAAGCATCGCAATCTATGGTAGATATGGAATTTTTGCAGATAATGGTGGAAGCATCATTTGCATTGATCTTGAAACACTCACACCAATGTGGTATAGCGCGAATGGTGATGACACCGATGCTACTCCCGTGATCGCAATTGAAGATGGAAAGCCATTTGTATATACAGGATCAGAGGTTGATAAGCAAGGCAAGCAGGGAATGTCTGTATTTCGTAAACTTTCAGTCTTGACTGGAGAAGAAATATGGCGATATGAACAAGCTTGTCATTCAATAAGCATTGGCAAACATATTCTGAATGGTGGGATGCTTGGTACGCCATTATTGGGTAGAGACAATTGTTCATCAATGATCTATACATCGTTCGTACAACATAAATCGGGCAATTCAGGTGTGCTTACTGCATTCGACAAAGTATCAGGTGCAGTGCAATGGCAAACTGAATTGTCGGCATATTCTTGGTCTTCACCAATCGGTTATATGGTGAAAGGTGGTGGATTCATTATTCTCATGGGTGATGTCATTGGAAATATCTATGTGATAGATGGAAAAACGGGTACAATACTCATCAAACAAAGAGTGGGTTCAAATTTTGAAGCATCTCCAATACCATGGAGAAATACAGCGGTTATTGCTTCCAGAGGTACAAATATTTATAGGATTTCACTGCAATGAAACATGTCTTCATATTCTTGATGCTGATGCTTAGTTCTGTCACACTCATGGATGCGGGTATCAGTTACCATACAAAGGGGAGTGGGTATCCATTTATACTCAGTAAACCAAAAGGCTATGTGAAAGGTCAACCAATGCCATTGATTGTCTTTCTACATGGAAAAAGTCTGAGCGGAGATTCACTTGAAAAATTGAAAGCATATGGTACAATTTCAGCGATTATGAAAGGAAAACAAATTCCTGCTTTGGTTGTAGCTCCACAGACACCCGAAGGACAAGGATGGGTTCCGGCAAAGATCATGCGACTGATCAATCATATCAAGAGAATTGCATCGGTTGATACCAATCGAATCTATGTCACCGGCATGAGCATGGGAGGATATGGAACATTTCGATTCGTTGCCGCTTATCCGCATATTGTCGCCGCAGCCGCACCAATGGCGGGAGGTGGAGATCTTCATGGAGCGAAGAATCTGAGTACAGTTCCACTTTGGGTCTTACATGGGAAGAAAGATGTGGATGTTCCTTTCGTGCAATCATTAAAGATGGTGGCTGCCATCGCAAAATGTGATAGCACGAAATGTATATTCACGCCATTCCCTAAACTAGGACATGCTGAGTTCACCCAAATGTTTGAAAAAGATGAACTCTATGAATGGTTATTGGCTCACAAGAGAGAGAATGGAATATCATCATTGAAAATACCATCACCTCGTATTCCTACTTTACGATATATTTCTGCGAAGAAAAAGAAGGATTCTGTCAATACAGCTTTACCTCGATGATTTCCTGATAGCTTTGTAAATGTTCTGTGCATCTCCTCTGCGCAAGAGATAACCGGACATAAATGGAAGAGGTCTTTTCTTGAATTCAGGATTTGAATATGCACTGTCCAATGCAGGACTATATCGTTTGGCGAATAGATTGATTGGTCTTGCATATCTACCATAGAGCACGAAATCCCAAGAATTCTGATCATACATTTCAAATGGAATTCCGGTATCATCTTGGAATACTGTTTGAGCATTATTATGTATGAAATTGCGAATCTCTGAAAATCCTGCATTGTGCATTAGATAACTCGCACTCTTGACATATGTATTGAAACCTTTCATTGATGTAAGGTAATTTCGAAGGGGAGTATTATTCGTAAATCCAATTTTCCCTGCATAAGCCCCATTCCCAAGATTGGCATAAATATATGTCAATCTCTGAATATATGTCGAACCATTCTTCGTGAAATAGATATCATTCACTTCTTGCACGGGTATCTTGGATGTATCACGCGGATTGAAATTAATCAATCCATTGGCATGTAAGTATCTCTTTCCATGTCCAATGAGTGTATGATCTGTATGCACAAGAAACAAGCCGATGAGCGGCAAAGCACCATCCACTTTTTCGGCAGTTATGTATTTACGCATTTTATCAGTGATGAAATAACTGTAATTGGTCACTTCATTGATGGTAATCTGCACCGATTGCAAATAGTCAGGTATGCCTGTTGTATCCCGTGATGAGAATTTCTTGAATGATCCCGGTGGCTCAAAAGCAATGAATATATATTGCTTGTAATTGGGGAAAAGTGTTACCGCATGCAATGCATCGGGTCCACTGAAAGGATAGAACAATGTGCCATCACCAATTTTATCTGAAGCAAGCTCTGCCTGTGAAAATCCAGACATCGCATTAAGTCTTTTTGATTTGACGCGCTTGAATAACTCAATCAATCTTTTGGAATGTGATTGATAAAATAGGTTTTGAGACATTCCACGCAATCTATTGCTTGCTAGTGGAAGACCCGCAATGAATCTGGAGGATTCGTCAATAGTTGTATCCAATCCCCTTGGTAATTCGGATATTGGTTGTTGAGACTTTTCCTTCTTTATCGAATCTGATTTCTGTATTGTCTCTGCATGTAATTCTGTTTGCTGTTCTTGTGATTTTTGATTCATCTCACAACCCCAGAATGAAATACTCGCAATGATTAGTAATAATACAGTCATAATTCTACCGAAAAATTGATTGACAAATTGGCCCTTAAGGCAAAGTATATTTCTATCAAGAATCAGACCAAACAATAGAGATAAAATCATAATGTTTGATGATAAATTTCTGTGTGAAAAACCTATTTATGGCATTTTACGATAAAAAACGGTTCTTCTCTGTGTACTATTCATGAGGAGCCTTGTAGTGTCAGCAATGTTTTTGCAATTCACAGTAAAAGTTTCTGCAGTACCAAAAATTGTACGCTGATAGGTGATTCTCCAAGAAACTCCCTTTTGCTCTTCTTTAATACCCACTCTACGAAATTCATATCCGAAATTCATTGATTCAATGGCTTTCAATGCTTTTGACTTTCCCATCTTTGTAAGTTCTTTGGGCTCATAGAGGAAAGGAAGCATTTCTTCATATCGAGAATTTTTATGGAGAACTTGTAAATAACTCAGAATGTCTGTTGCATAAAAACATAATGGATTCTTGAATAGACATGAAGCATCCTGCGCAGAGGAGTGCATAGGACTCATATTGCAGAATATGCCGGCTAATAGTATGGCAGTAAATTTCTGAAATTGCTTCATTGGATAAAGGATATATATATGTGAGATTTGAATCACTTTCTCGGAATGCGTTTCGGCATATCCGCTGCAACATAGGTTAAGACTGCCATTGATGCAGTACATAAAGCCAATTCTCTTGGATCAATTTTGTCAACCATATCTGCATGTGTATGATGATAATTGAAATATTTCGAATCATCAACGATAAGTCCCATTCCGGGTACACCCTGTTCCATTATTGGTCCGATGTCTGCACCGCCGCCACCTTCTTCGCATGATGAGGCATCAATAATTCCAAGAAGTGAGCACAATTCTCTGGCCATTTCTAGACCTTTCGCACTTCCTCCAAAATCATAACCTCTGGGTTTGAATGTTCCGGCATCACTTTCCACTGCAAGCACATGATTAGGAATTTCTTTTGCATGAAGTTTCGCATATGTCCTTCCACCCATCAAGCCATTTTCTTCATTTGTCCAAAGACATACACGCAAAGTGCGTTTCGGACGCAATCCCAATTGCTTGATCACTCGCAATGCCTCCCAAGCCGCGATGCATCCACCGCCATCATCCATTGCGCCTTGTCCGACATCCCATGAATCGATATGTCCACCAAATACAACAATTTCCTCAGGTTTCTCTGAACCACGAATCTCCGCTATGACATTTCTAGAATTGGCATCAGGCAAGAATTTTCCTTCAAGCTTTAAAGTAACAGTTGGTTTTAAACCAAGACCGCATTGTCTTGACAACATTTCAGCATCTTCAAGGGAGATTGCCGCATGCGGTATCTTTTTGACATCATCAGCATATTTCATTCCACCTGTATGAGGTGTATACATAGAGGCAGGTCCAACAGAACGCACCAAACTTGCGATTGCGCCATGCTTTGCTGCTTCAGATGCTCCATTTACGCGATAACGAACTGTTTCACCATATTTCGTGAAGGGCACATTGAATAGAACAATCTTACCTTTTACTTCTTTGGAGCGTTTTGTTAATTCATCAAAACTTTTGACCGTGATAACTTCGCCGGTAACTCCTGAAGCTTCGGTTGCAACAGTTCCACCCAGACCAAGAACTGACATATTTTTTTGATAGGGAGAATTGAGTGTGAGAGACTCATTACCTCTAACCCAATGAGGTACTTTCACGGGCTCAGTATAGACAGTATCAAATCCATCTTTCTTCATGGTTGCAACAATCCAGTCAATCGCTTGTTCAAGATTCTTGCTTCCGCTTAGTCGTGGACCATATGTATCGCACATGATGGAAAGTCTTTGATGGGCATTACTGTCTTGTAATGCACGAACAATGATCTTTGAAGTGATATCTGAATATTGATCCCTCAAAGAAGGTTCTTCTGTAGTTTTTGTCAGAAAACCAAAGGATGTTCCAATGATTGCAAGTAATGCAATGACTGATATCTGTATTGTTCTTTTCATGTCACACCTAGTTTATGATATGATTTGTTTCAAACTATGAAAAATATCCATGGGAGAAATATCGCGAATGCAAGTGAATGCATTTGCTGTTCCTTCAAATTGACATGATGCAGGTTTTGGAGAAAAATAGAAGCATGGACTGCATGATAAATTTCTTCTTGCGACAACTGCATTTGGGTTATTCCAAGGTGCTGTATGTACATGACTTGTATAACCGAAAATCGCAATCATTGGTAATTGCAATGCCGCCGCACAATGCATGAGACCTGAATCATTGGAAATGAACGCTTTGCAATGATTCATAATGGCCAAACTTTTTGTGAGAGTTGAAGCTTGAACTATCTCTATTTTTGCAGTTGGATGACCATTTCGAATCATTGTGGAAATTTGCTCATTCAATGCTTGTTCTTCGGGACCGCCAAAAAGAAGAATATTCATTCCTAGATCTGAGCTTGCCTTTGCACATAATTCGGCATAATGTTCGGGGTTCCATCGCTTATTGATTTGATTCTTGACGATTGCAGATCCGGCATGAATTCCAAGAAGAGAAGAGTCTTGAACGAAATCATGATTTGCAAGCCATTTCACTGCATAGTCTTGATCTTCTTTTGTTATGTGAAGTGACATCGGAGGAAGTGTTTCAGGAATTTTAGCACCAAGTGTTGATGCAATGCGGATATTCTCTTCACAATTGTGTAATTCATTTCTTTCATCAAGGAGAATATTGTTCAATGCATTGAGCTGAGTGACTGAATCATGAATATATCGATGTCCAATTCTTTTCTTTGAACCAATCAGTCGAGCTACGATTGCATAATGAAATCTATTTGCCGGAAATGCCGTGATGGTATGTGAATATGTACCGCGAATTGAAAAAATAAATTTCAGAGATTTGATCGGTGATTCTTTGAGAAAATTCCAATAAAGTACATTCGAAATATCGGGATTGGCTGAGAAGATATCTTCAATTCCCTTGAACATTGTGAGGACATCGATTTGAGTATCGGGATATGTATCTCTGAGCAAGCGTAAAGCCGGAGTGAACATCAATGCATCGCCGATTCCTGATAATGCTAGTATGAGTATTCGATCGCCCTTTTTCACTTCAGCTTTTATTTCTTC
Organism: Ignavibacteria bacterium UBA961; assembly: GCA_002293005.1. Lineage (GTDB taxonomy): Bacteria > Bacteroidota > Ignavibacteria > Kapaibacteriales > UBA961 > UBA961. The sequence continues at coordinate 17,089 of DBCJ01000124.1, forward strand.
AAGTAATACCGAAGGATTATCATGACTCACATGCAATGAAGTACTTGAGAGAATTGTGAGATCTGTGATTTTCTGCATTGAATTTATCCCAAGAACATCATTTCTTGCTGAGGTGTATTACCAGATACAATTGGTCTTCCATCTTGCATGAAGACCATGTCTACTTCTGTTCTCATACCAACTTTACCGGGTATATAGATGCCGGGTTCAATCGAACATGATGTCATTGGCAGAACGATTCTTGTGTCTTTGGTTTCATAATTATCCATATTCGCCCCCGGACCATGCGTCTCTGTGGTGATGCTATGTCCTGTTCTATGAACAAAATATTGACCAAAACCTTTATCATCTATTAGGGCTCTGACTGCATCATCTATTTCACAACCCATTACTGATTTCTGCTCATTGAAACGCTGTTCAAACAGCGCAATGCCCGCATTTCTTGCTTGAATGATTGTATTGAAGATGAGGGATTCTTCATCATTCATTGATGTTCCTGTATGACACATCCATGTGATATCTGAATAGGTGCCATTGCCATGCGCAGGACAGGCCCACATGTCCACAAGGACAATCGTGTCATGTCCGAATTGTGATGACTGCTTTGAACTTGGAGCATAATGCGGGCTGGCGGCATTGATGTCTCTAGCGATGATTGGCTCGCTATATGTAATGAGTCCGCAATCGGCAAAGCGTTTCATCACGAATTGCTGTATGGCATATTCATCTGCTTGACCTATAATCTGAATTGATCTACGAATCTCTTCAAATGTTTCTTGCATGATCACGCCAAGTGTGGGAGCTGTGAATTCAAGATTCTCCTGCAATTGCTCTTCTGTCCAGACGGCTGCAATCATTTGCAAAAGATCTGCAGAGCTATGAATGTCTGCTTGCATGCTTCGCAATAATTCAACTGTACCGGCATCAACTTTTGATGCAGTTGGTATGGCATTCATGGGAGAATATTCTATTGCAATCTTTGGATATCGATCTATGAAAGATTGTAAACCTTGATGCCAACCTTCATGTCCGGCATATATGGCATGTTTTGCTGTGAGATGCGTGAGCGTGAAGTCCTCAATTGCATGCACCAATGTTTGTATCTCTCCAATTGCCGGAATCAAAACTGCCCAGCGTCTTGTGCAATGCATGTTTTGTGGCATTTCGATTATTTCATGAGCAATCGCATTGCTTCCGCGAAAATCAAGAAGTAACCAGGCATCTAATCCCAGTTTTTGCAAAGCCTCTTGTATTTTGGGAAGAGATTTCATGAGAGCGCCTGAACTGCTGACTTGAACACTTGACCACGATGTTCAAAGTTGGCAAACATGTCGAAAGACTTGCAAGCAGGCGAAAAGAGTACAATATCTCCGCTTTTGGATTCATTTGCCGCGAGAAATGTAGCTTCTTCCAGACTTCTTGCTTTGAGGCATCGTTTGCTTATGCAATAATGATTGAAAATCACTTCTTGTTCTTCACCGATTGCAATGATTGTTTTGACATGTTTTTGAACAAGTGGATCCAATTCAGAATAAGAATTATTATCGCCTCTTCCACCGGCAATCCATATGATTGGCTCGGCATAACTTGATAATGCATACCATGCCGCATTGATATTTGTGGCTTTGGAATCATTGATATAACTGACATTATTGAATGATCGGACAAATTCCAAGCGATGTTCCACACCGGCAAATTGCATGAGACCATCACGAATATTTTCATTTCGGATCTCAAATGCTCTTGCTGCCAATGCGGCGGCCATGGAATTATACCTATTGTGAACGCCGGGGAGGCGCACATCTTTGAATGGCATTAATACTTCCTCTAAATGCTGTGAAGTAGCGAATACCAAATGATCATCTCGCATATAAGCCCCTTGCTGCACGGGGTTCATGCTAAAGAATTGAATATTCGCTCTTGAAATCTCGGCGCATGCTGCTGCATCAAGATTGTCTGCATTCAAAATTACAATATCATTCTCGTCTTGATTCAAGGAAGTTTTCCACTTTGCCTTCTTATAGGACTCAAAGGTTCCATGATAATTCAAATGATCAGGAGTAATATTCAGAATCATTCCCACTTTGGGTTTATAATCTTTGATTCTATCCAATTGATAACTACTCGCTTCAATCACAAGGATTGTTTCGGGATCAATCTCATGAGTATAGTTACTGAGAGGAGTACCGATATTTCCTGCGGCAATTGCCTTTTTGCCTGCATTATTGAAGAGAAATGCAGTCAAAGCTGTTGTTGTTGTTTTCCCATTTGTTCCGGTAATGGAAATGATTGGATTGCTTACATGCGATGCCGCATATTCCAATTCACTAATGATGGAAATTCCCCGTGATTCCGCTTCAAGAATGATTGGAGAAGTGGGTGGCACACCCGGTGAAGTGATGATCAAATCACATTGTTCCAAGGCTTTTGATGTATGACCGCCAAATTCATGAGGAATTCCTGCATCACTCAGAATATCGATGGTGGATTGATATTTATCATTCAATCCGGATTCTGTAACAAATGGTTTGTCGCCATCTTTTAAGGCAAGTTTAGCGGCCGAAAGACCACTTTTTCCTGCACCAATGATTGTAATATTCATGGTAGTATTAAAAACAGTGTCACATCGCTCATGAAGAGTCGATTCGTTCAGATCTCATGCGTCATGCCAAACAAGCATGACACTGCAATTTGAAGTTTGCAAGTAGAGAGTAATGATCAGTGATTGCATACATGAGTCGGCGTCCGTACATCCTCACTGCAATGTGACACTTATTTATTATTTAAAGAGACATTTCTTGATAGAAATACAATGATGCTTCCATTCCGAGTCGAACATTTTCCAATGAGAAATGCTCATCGGGTGAATGTGCATTTTCATCTTGCAATCCAAAACCCATCAGAACTGTTGGTGCATTGAGCTTTTGATCAAAAATAATACAGACAGGAATAGATCCACCTTCTCTGGTGAAATAGGGTTCTACGCCATAAGCTTTTTGAAGTGCTCTTGATGCAGCATTCATGCCTTTTCCAGTGCGCTCAACCAAAACGGGATTTGCACCATGTAAATTCACGACTTCTACTTTAACTGTTTTGGGAGCTATATTCATCACATGTTCAGTGAATTTCTTGGCGATATCTTCGGTGTCTTGATTTGCCACAAGTCGCATCGAAACCTTCGCAGATGCTTTTGCAGGCAATACTGTTTTTGCGCCAATACCCGTGAATCCGGAATTGAGTCCATTCACATCGAGCGTAGGTCTTCCGGAAATATGCTCCAATGTGGTATAACCTTCTTCACCAAATAATGCCGGTACATCAAGTCCATTCCTGAAAGCTTCGGAATTAAATGGTAATGCGGCATATCCGGCTCGCTCTTCAACTGATAAATCAATCACATCATCATAAAAGCCTGGAATTGTGATGCGACCATGCTCATCTTTAAGTCTTGAAATGATTTCACAGAGTGCATTGGCGGGATTTGTGATGCTTCCACCATAACTTCCTGAATGCAAATCCCGGTTCGGTCCTTGCACATGAATCTCCATATAGCAAAGTCCACGCAACCCATAACATAAAGAGGGAAGACCGGGTCCATACAATGGAGTGTCAGATACAACAACCGCATCGCAAGCCAAGCGCTCTTTATTGTATTCAATATAGTCCGGTAAATTGATGCTTCCTATTTCTTCTTCACCTTCGAGGAGGATCTTGACATTAACGGGTAATGTTCCATCAATCGCCAATAATGCTTCCAAGGCTTTCAAATGAAGAAATACTTGTCCTTTATCATCTGTTGCGCCTCTTGCGAAGACTTTACCATCTCTAAAGACAGGAGTAAATGGAGGATTCGTCCAAAGATCGAGGGGATCCACAGGTTGAACATCATAATGTCCATAAAACAAGACAGTCGGCTTATCCGGTCCTGCCTCACAATGCTCAGCATAAACAATCGGATGGCCCGGAGTTTCATGTAATTCAGCATTCTTGATACCGATGGATTGCAGATGCTGTATTAGCCATTCTCCACATGCACGGACATCGCCTGCATGTTCCGGAGCTGTGCTAATGCTTGGAAAAGTCAAAAATTCAGTCAATTCTCCAATGAAACGATCATGATGAAGTTCGAGATATTCTTTGTGTGTCATACTTGATTTCCTTAATTGTTCAGGCAAAATTACGAATTCGAGGTCTCATCATTATAATGAAAACTGGAAACTTATAATTCATTGAGCGTGTTAATGGTTTCTTGAAAATTTGGCGAATATGGCCAAATAGAATAGTTTTGATGGAAACTATAGGAACAATTTGAGTTTCTAAGGTGTAAACTGTGTGAGTATTTCTATGATAGAAGAGCAATTGGACAAAACCAAGGATGATCTCATAAGCGAGAGATTGCTAATGACCGCGATGCAGGAATTCATGCAATATGGATTTAGCCGGATATCGATGGACGATTTGGCGATACGAATGGGTATGAGCAAAAAAACGCTTTACAAATACTATCCATCAAAGGAAGAGCTTGTAAAGGCAGTCTTGGAACTTAGAAAGCAAAGAGTTGGCGAGTTGATGTCATTCATCGAAACAAAAGTCCCTAAGCATGCTTTTGGTGAAAAAATCGTTCAGGTTAGCCAAAAAGTAGCTGAATTCCTTTCTGAAATTCAACCTCATGTAATGTTCGATTTGAAAAAGTCATTTCCACTCATCTTTGATGATTTTGATACGTTCAGAAAAGCAAGCATTGTAAAAGGATTTACCATTGCATTAAATGAAGGAAGAGCAAGTGGAGTGTTTCGAGATGATATTCCAATCGAACTCGCCGTACATATGCATTTGACATTGATTTCAACCATGATGAATCCCGAGTATTTATCATCTCAGCAATACACACCCCTTCAGGTATTTACTATGATTTTACGCTGTACCATGGAAGGCCTTTGCACAAATAAGGGTCGTTCTATAGTAGAAGCTTCATTATTCACCAAGCCAGTTTTATAATATGCATTACCACATCAAGAAGACTTGTCGAATTATCTTCATGACATTCTTTTTTCTTTATTATCCATGCATGAATGCCGATGCTCAAGACACTCGTTCATTGAGTTTGCAGGATGCCTTGGACATTGGACTGGGTAAGAGCAGAATGCTCTCGATTGGGAAAGAAAAGATAAAAGCCGCAGATGCAAAAGTTGATGAAGTACAGGCATCCAGGCTTCCCGCATTAAAGTTTCAGACTGGTTATACCAGACTTAGTCAGGTGCCACCTTTTATTGTTTCGCTTCCGATTCCTGGAACCACGCCATTTACGATTGCACCGGTGATTCTTGATAATTATGTCATGAAATTGAGTGCTGCACAACCTGTTTTCACTGGTTTTAAACTTGAGAACCTTGAGGAGTCTGCCGAGCTTGCCGCAAAAGCGGTACAATCAGACTATGACAAAGACAAAATCGAATTGATTGCAATGATCAAAACGCAGTATTGGGTATATGTGAAAGCCAGGCAATTTGTAAAAGTTGCAAAAGAAAATGTGGAAATGCTCAAAGCACATTTGAAAGATGTGGAGATTCTGAATAAGGCCGGAATGGCACAACAAAATGATATTCTCAAACTTCAAGTTCAAGTGTCCGAAGCTGAATATCGATTGCTCGAAGCGAATAATCAAAAGCAATTGGCAATGATGGGATTGAATAATGCTCTGAGATTGCCACTCACAACAAATCTTGAGGCAACTGATAATCCTTCGGAAGCAGTAGTAAACATTCCCATAGATAAAATGCTCACGGATGCTATTGAATTCAGACCCGATGTCAAAGCATCGGACTTTCGAGTGAAGGCAAGTGCATCACAAGTGAAAGTTGCCGAGGCATCATGGTACCCACAAGTGAGTGTATTTGCTGAGTACAATTACAATAATCCAAATATGCGAATCGTGCCGGCAAGATCACAATTCGATGATACTTGGGCTGCCGGAATACAACTCACCATGGATATTTGGAATTGGGGATTGAATTCCTCCCAAACCCAACAAGCAGAAGCGCAATTGGCGCAGGCAATCGACGCTGATTTGCTGACAAAGGAGAGCATTCAAATAGAAGTGATGCAAGCATATACACTCATGAAACAGGCATCGGATAAAATTCCTGTGACTGAAACTTCCATCAAACAAGCCGAAGAGCAAGTTCGAACAATCAATCTTCGTTTCACCAATGGCAATGCGATCATGACAGATGTATTGGATGCTGAAACTGCTTTGTTTATGGCAAAAATGAATAAAGTGCAAGCAATCATCGATCTAGAAATAGCAAAAGTGAAATTGGAAAAATCAATTGGACATTCATTATAATCCGGATAGAGTAATCACCATGAAGAAAATTCTCATACCAGCAACAATTATCGTCTTTCTTGCGATCATTATTGGTGTATTGGAGTATAACAAATCAAAGGCAGAACAAGCAATCGTCAAGCAGACATTTGTTCAAAATGCTATTCCCGTGACAATTGCTGAAGCTGAAATAACCGATCTTAGCAATGCGCTTACCTTGGTCGGTACCATCATGGCAGGAAGTGATGTGAATATCATTGCAGAAGCAGGTGGTCGCATCTTACAATTGCATGCAAATCCAGGAGAATACAAATCAGCAGGTTCTGTAATTGCTGAAATTGATTCCGAAATGCGCAGAGCTTCCGTCATGAATGCACAAGCAGCTTATGATAAAGCAAAGACGGATTTTGACAGAATGGAGAAAATGTTCAAAGAAGGCGTTATGAATGCCATGCAAATGGATCAAGCACGATATGGATATCAAGCGGCAGAAGCACAACTCATAATGTCCAAAAGACAATTGCGTGATACCAAAGTCACGACACCAATCAGCGGTATCATCAATGCAAGAATGGTGGATCAAGGTGCAACGGTTGGTATCAATGCAGTCATTGCAAATATCGTTGATATTTCCACTTTGAAAGTGAAAGTGAATGTCTCGGAAAAAGATGCATTTGCACTGAAAAATGGTGATAAGATCATAGTCACAACTGATGTGTATCCCGGAGTCGAATTTTCAGGTCAGGTCTCATCAATTGCTCCCAAAGCAGATGAAGCTCATACATACCCCGTTGAAATCCGCATGTCAAATTCAAAGCAATATCCATTAAAGGCAGGTATGTTTGGAAAAGTATCATTCACAAGCATTGAAAAATCAGATGCTTTGATCATACCAAGAAGTGCCTTAATAGGAAGCATTAAAAATCCAAAAGTGTTTGTCATTAAAGATGGAAAAGCAGAATTGCGTGATGTACAAACTGGTGTGGAGGCAGGAACAAAACTCGAGATTATTTCCGGTTTGCAAGCCGGAGAATCAATAGTCACCAATGGACAAAACAATCTTCGTCCCGGATCGAAAGTCACCATTATCAATAAGAAGTAATTATCACAATGACAATCACCGAATTATCAATAAAAAGGCCGACACTTGTTGTTGTATTGTTTACAGTGCTCGGTATCTTGGGTGTTTTTGGCTATTCGCAATTGAAATATGAATTATTGCCAAAGATCAGTCCTCCGGTTGTGGTTATCACAACAATTTATCCCGGTGCTTCGCCTCAAGAAGTGGAAAATGGCATCACGAAATATATCGAGGATGCTGTTTCTTCGCTCGATAAAGTGACGGCAGTGCGTTCAACATCAGCTGAAGCGATTTCAGTTGTAACTGTTGAACTTACGCAATCGGCGAAAGTGGATATTGCCCTGCAAGATGCGCAAAGAAAAGTAAATGCCGCTCAGCAATTGCTTCCAAAAGATGCCAGAACCCCGGTTCTGTCGAAAATAGCTCTTGATGAAATACCTGTTTTGCGTGTTGGTGCAACTAGTACCATGAGCACTCGTGAGTTTTATCAATTCATGAAGGATAAGATTCAGCCAGCATTATCAAAAGTAGAAGGCGTTGGAAATATCACTTTGCTTGGTGGAGAGGAAAGAGAAATTAAAGTGAATATTGATATTGAGAAAGTTCGCGGCTATGGTCTAGGACTCAATCAAATAGCGGGAATGATCAAGGCATCCAATTTGGATTTTCCAACAGGAAAAATCAAGGATAGTGATGGACAATTCATAGTTCGTTTGGCGGGAAAATTCTCAACAATAGAGCAAATAGAGAATATTATCATCGGTAGATCAAAATCGGGTGGTGATATCAAATTGAAGGATATATCAGAAATCGAGGATGGTCGTAAAGAGTATGCATCCATCAGTAGATTGAATGGAATCACGACGATTGCCGTTCTCGTGCAAAAACAAAGTGATGCCAATTCTGTGGATGTCAGCAAGAAAATACGCGCTCAAATGAAGAGTCTCGAAGAACAATACGTCGAAAAGAAACTCACATTCACAATTGCCCAAGATGGATCTTTGTTTACGATCGAGGCTGCCGATGCGGTGAAATTCGATCTCATCATTGCTATCATACTAGTAGCGGCTGTGATGTTCATCTTTCTGCATTCACTTCGTAATTCATTGATCGTCATGATTGCCATTCCGGCTTCGCTTTTGACCACCATCTTTGCGATGTATATGCTCAATTATTCGTTCAACTTGATGACACTCCTTGCGATGTCACTTGTGATCGGAATTCTTGTAGATGATTCAATCGTGGTCTTGGAGAATATTTACAGACATCTTGAAATGGGGAAAGACAAGATTACCGCTTCCATTGAAGGTAGAAATGAAATTGGTTTTGCTGCTTTGTCCATAACTCTTGTGGATGTCGTAGTATTCGTTCCACTCTCGGTTGTCGGTGGTTTGGTTGGTAATATCATGCGTGAATTTGCCGTGGTCGTATTCACCTCCACTCTCATGAGTTTGCTTGTTTCATTTACCATCACACCAGCTCTTGCTTCAAGACTAGCAAAACTTGAACATCTTTCGCCTGATTCGCTCATGGGCAGACTTGCATTGATGTTTGAACGATTCTTTGATAAGATTACGGGTCAATATGAACAAGTACTTGAATGGGCTTTAAGGAAGCGATTGAGTAGAATGATTGTCATTATAGGATCTTTCTTGGCAATCATCGGTGGCATGGCTCTAGTACCTCTTGGATATATCGGTGCTGAGTTCATTTCTCAATCAGATCGTGGTGAATTTGCAGTAACTGTAGATATGCCTCCACAATACTCCGTTGAAGAAACAAATTATACGGCTCTATACATCGAAGAATTATTGAGAAGCTTTCCTGAGACAGATCGTATCTTTACTTCTGTTGGAGTTTCTAATGAAGGATTTATAGGACAAAACTCCAATAATTCCGCAGAATTCAATGTTACATTGAAATCCGCAAAACAAAGACAGCGTTCGACCGATGAAATAGGAATGTTGATGAAAGAGAAAATCTCTACCATTCCTGGAGCAAAAGTCCGAGTGAATCCAATTGGTATTTTTGGTACGGCAAATCAAACGCCAATCCAAATCGTGGTGAATGGAACCAGTTTTGAGGAAGTCTATGCTTCTGCTTCAAAACTTGCGAATGTTGCAAGATCCATAAAAGGAGCTCAGGATGTCCGATTGAGCGTTGATGATGGAAAACCAGAATCCAGAATTGAAATTGATCGTGATAAATTGGCTGCATTTGGTTTGACCATCGGTGAAATAGGGAATTCTTTGCAGATTGCTCTAACTGGTGACAATTCAGCGAAATATCGTGATGGAAATACTGAATATGATATGCGCATTTTCCTTGATGAGTATGATCGTTCGGAAACCGAGAAATTACTACGCTTGCCATTTGTCAAT
>DBCJ01000001.1:0-4781 GCA_002293005.1 Ignavibacteria bacterium UBA961
CGCGGAAGATTCAGTTGAATTCGGTGCGCAGTCTTTGCTGGACAATCATGTGAATCATAATGATGTCATCTGCGGAATTGCTGCATCCGGTAGAACGCCATTTGTACGCGGTGCTTTGGACAAAGCAAGAAGTATGGGATGTCATACCATTTTGGTAACCACGAATACAAGGGAACAACTCGATGCTCTCGGGGTTGAGGCTGAAATTGTGATTGCACCGAATGTCGGACCCGAAGTCATCGCCGGCTCAACACGCATGAAGAGTGGAACAGCCCAAAAAATGGTGCTGAACATGCTTACAACTGCATCAATGATAAGACTCGGCAAAAGTTATGGAAATATCATGGTGGATCTACAATTGACAAATGCGAAATTGCGTGAAAGAGCAAAACGTATCATCATGGAAATAGCGGATGTGGACTATGATAAAGCAAGTGAAGTTCTCGAGATGGCGAAAGGTCATGTGAAGACCGCACTCATGATGCTACTCGCCGATATCGATGCTCAAACAGCAAAAGAAAAATTACAAGATGCAGACGGATTTATAAAAACTGCCCTACAAGGATGATATCGTGAAAAAGAAACAATATTCACCGAAAACACAACAATTGCGTAATGCAGTGAAAACTCACCGTTTGGAACATCTTCATCAAAACACGAAGATTTTGTGTACCATGGGACCGGCAATCGCATCGCAAAACAAAATCATCGAATTGGTTTTGGCGGGTGCAAATGGGTTTAGACTCAATATGTCACATGGATCACATGAAGTTCATCTCGAGAATATCAATATCATTCGATCCGCTGAAAAAAAACTAGGCATATTTCTTCCAATCGTTGCTGATTTACAAGGTCCGAAAATCAGAGTCGCTGATCTCAAAGATCAGGTGATTGATCTTGAAACAGGAGCGAGCTTTGCCATTGCCGATAGACAGAAAGTAAAGAAATTAGGTCTAAATATTCCTGATAAATTTATCCCCGTTGAATATCCTGAAATTGCTCAAGATGTGAAGAAAGGTGATGTCATGCTTTTCGATGATGGACTCATGAAAGTGACAGTCACTTCGGTGAAAGCACCATTTGTGCATGTAACAGTATTGAATGGCGGCAAACTCAAATCTCGCAAAGGAATAAATCTTCCGAATGTGAAAGTGAGTCAACCTTCCATGTCAGACAAAGACAAAAAAGATGTGAAATTCGCAGTTGAACAAGGCGTGGATTATGTGGCTTTGTCATTTGTGAGAAAACCCGAAGACATTCATCACATAAAAAAAGTGATCGCTAAACTTGGTGGTAAGCAATGGGTGATTGCAAAGATTGAAAAACCAGAAGCCGTCACCAATATCGACTCCATAGTTCAAGCCTCCGATGTGATCATGGTTGCTCGTGGTGATCTCGGTGTGGAAATACCCGCAGCTGAAGTACCAACGGTGCAGAAGAACATCATTGCCGTGTGCAATCGTTATGCAAAACCCGTCATCACAGCAACGCAAATGCTTGAATCGATGATTAATAATCCAAGACCAACAAGAGCAGAAGCGAGTGATGTGGCAAATGCCGTATTGGATGGAACTGATGTTGTGATGCTTTCCGCGGAAACTAGTGTTGGCGCATTTCCCGTGGAAACAGTAAGCTATATGCGCACAATTTGTAGTGAAGCTGAATCACATTGCAAACAAGATGATATGCGTATCAGAAGAAGAACATTGGGCTTGCCGAGAAAAGAACACAATACAGATTTAATCGCAACAGCCGCGGCTACGATTGCTGAGAATCAAGATATTGCCGGTATTTCAACATTGAGTTTGTCCGGTGAAACGGCATTGTTGATTTCAAATAGAAGACCCAATACTCCCATTATCGCAATGACTGAATTTGCCGAGATCGCAAGAAGAACGGGATTATTCTGGGGAGTGACAGGTGTATTGATCGATAAAGTCGGTGGTACGGACTTCACGGTTGAACACATGAAACAATTCTTGAAGAAAGAACAATATTTCAAGTCGGGTGAATCTGTTGTCATCACGATCGGTCGACCCCTCGTGGCGCGCTCCAGAACAAATATGTTGACGATTGAACAGATACCGTGAAATTGAGATTGATCAATCTTGCATTATTCATTATATGTTTCCTGAGTATCAATACACCGGAAATATTAGGTGATGATGCGGATATAAAAGTAAGCACTTCGCTTCATGGTGAGGCATATCTTCAGCATTCATTCAGAAAGAATGCTGAAAGATTGCCTGATTATATGGTGTCTCATGTGGAACTCAATTCACCTACAGTGAATCTTCTATTGGGTAAAATCGCCTTTGATGCAAAATCTTGGAAAGGGGAATTTTCCATGATGTCCGGTACCTATTCTCGCGATAATCTGGCTCATGAAATTGGAATATTGAAAAATATCAATTCCATGTGGTTATCATATGCGCCTTCTGAAACTATTGACATTCTTGCCGGAATATATTCATCTCATATTGGAGTTGAATCTCCGATTGGAAAAGAATGTTTGGTCCCCACACGAAGCATCGTCGCGGATAATTCTCCTTACTATCAATCAGGAATACGCATTCGACATCAAGCGAATAATGCAATATATGCCATACATCTCCTTAATGGATGGCAAAGAAGCAGCATTGATTCCTTGGGTATTTTGCCCGCGATTGGATATGAGTATAGTGCAAATACCGAACAATTGAATTATCGCTTTTCAGGATTTATAGGTAAGATAAGTCATGATACATCCGATGGAATACGATATTATCAACATCTCGGTGCCACTTATCAAATTAATCCGAATTTCATTGTATCTGCAAGCATGGATATTGGAATGCAACAAAAGAAGGAAATCCAAGCATGGATATTTGCTCCGCTTATTATGGGACAATGGAGTTTGAATGAGTCATTAAAAGCACATGGAAGATTGGAATATTATCATGATCCTGAAGTAATGATCATAAGTTCAATGAGTGTATTATCAGGTTTTGGTTATTCCATGGGCATTGATTGGTCATATTCTAATGCAATGCTCTTCCGCGCTGAATGGCGACAAATTCATGCAATGCAAGATAATCAAGATGTGAATATCTTGGGAATTCATGCTCAATGGGCAATCATGAATGAATTATGAGATTATCGTTGCGGACCATTCGGTGAACTGATGATTGCTTGTCTCAATTCACGCAATGTTGGATTGTCTGATTGCACTCTCTCGGCGATATTCAAATATGCATTCGCCTCTGCTGATCTTCCCGTCATCCACGCATATTGGGCGAGATTCAATAGTTCATTTGCAGTGGTGGTTGAGAGTCCTTCATATAAATGACCCGATTTACCACTTATCGAATTGATCAATGGATCGAATGATGTTTTGAGTAATGGCAGAGGCAATTCAGGTAAGCCCGATGGTGGTGGATACATGATTCGGAATGCCAATCCTTGGGGAATCTTCGCGTAAGATTGGGCAATGTTGACTTCACTTTGCAATACTTCCGATGTAATAAAGACGGGTCTGCGATAGGCGAGCGATGTATCAATCATCGCATTGATCACATTCACATATCGCCCTTGAAGAATCTCCGCTGAATATTGTCCTTCTTGCTCAAATACCTGCAATTCTTTCAAAAACTCATTCATCTGTGCATCTACTTTTGCAAGAAATGGATATTGTCTTTTGAGTTGTGATGGATACCAAGTCCTTCGTAATAATTCCTTCTCAATCATGATGATGTCTGGTCTATAATTCTCCACGATCTGCTTATACATAAAGCCCGAACAGAGATAATCCCATTGCGATGAAATGATAACAGAATTCTTCGGCAGTGGATCAATCATGAGTGAGATATATGAAGGTACTGCATAATCATCATGCTTATCATTTTCAGCATAATTCAGGGTGAGATTGAGTAGAGGCAGAAATGGAAGAACATACAATAATGGTTTATGCTTCATGAAAGCAAGTATACCCAATGCGGCAAAGATGAAGACAGGAATGAAACCTGAAAGAAAATATGTTTCGATATCATGAATGCCATAATTCAGTGCATAGACAAGATTGCCGATGATGAGTGCAATGAGAAAAAGAGATAGAATCTTACTTTTCGTGAAGGATACATAAATTCCATACATCATTGGAATAAGCAAAATCCAGGATGTCATGTCTATAAGTGCATTCCAATATTTCGGGAAATTCTCTTTTGCCGTTCCATCATTGAACATCCATACCTGATATTGCTTACCAAATGCATGATATGCGAATGCATCCCAATTTCGATGCACCTCGCCCCAATTCACGATTGGATGCTGAGCGCTTCGAAGAGGGAGATATATCCACACAAATAAACCCAGTACAAACCACGGAATGAGTGGAAGCAGACCACGCAATGCATCTTTAGAAAAAGAGTATGTATCTTGTTTCCAATTCGCGAAATACCCTAGAATCATTGCTGGCGCAAGTAGAATTGTCGTGCCATGATTCGTGAACGATAATCCAATCAGAAATGACCACACAAGCAAATATTTTGACATCCCTCCATGCTTCATTGCTCTCATAAAATACAAGATGATCAGCATCATGAGGAATAATTGAAGTGAATAGACTTCAAGTGCGGTGCCTTGCGACCATACAGTCGAACCAAAACCAAACATTAATGCAATGGATGTTGAAATGATTGCTTTGTGCGTGGAATCTCCTTGAAACATTTCGAGTATTTCATTGAGAATCAATGAGAATACACCTACTGACATTGCAGTGAAAATCCCTGCAAGAAGATTCAAAT
>DBCJ01000001.1:4960-5456 GCA_002293005.1 Ignavibacteria bacterium UBA961
AGAAAATAGACAATGAATGTCAGTAAGAAAATGCCAAAACCACGCCATGTGGGGGAAAGGAAAAGAGCAATCATGATGAATCTCAATTGTTCAATCGTGCATACAATGTTCTAGTCATTTGTGCCATTGCCACATCATGCACGCGAATGATTGAGCAATGTTTATTCAGCAATAAGGCATGCAAAAGATGCGTAGGAATATCTCGCTCCGCGGGACTTGGAATATCCAAACTTGCTCCGATGAATGATTTTCTGGAAATACCCAAAAGCATCGGATAACCTATTTCATGGAATTCCTGAAGTGAGCGCAGCAATTCCCAATTATGCTCTATTGTTTTACCAAAACCAATGCCGACATCAATAATAAGTTTCTCAGCTCCATGCTCTTTTGCCAATGCGCATCGTTCCATGAGATGTACCTTCACTTCTTCAACAATATCATCATAAGTGGGATTCTGCTGCATGGTCGCTGAAATGCCTTTGCGATGCATGATGAT
>DBCJ01000030.1:0-1000 GCA_002293005.1 Ignavibacteria bacterium UBA961
TTCAATGCACCAGCAGTAAGACCTTCAATGATTTTCTTGCTGAAAAGCAAAAAGAGAATCAAAACGGGCAATGCTGAAATCGAAGCACCAGCCATGAGATGTCCCCAATCGATGGATTGTCTGCCTATATAATAAGCAAGACCCACGGGCAAGGTTCGCATCTCAGGAAGTGAAGTGAAAAGGAATGGATATAAAAATGCATTCCATGAACCGAGAAAAGTATAAATCGCCAGAACAGTGATTACCGGCTTGCAAAGTGGAAGCACAATGCGAAAGAAAATATAGAGTTCACCAGCTCCATCAATTCTTGCGGCATCTTCGATATCAGCCGGCAAAGCCCTGATATATTGTCGCATGAGGAATATCGCAAATGGTGCAAGAAGTCCGGGGATGATCAATGCCCAAAAAGTATTGATCCAATCAAAAGTCACCATCATGCGATATAGCGGTATCATCACCACTTGATGCGGCACCATCATCAAACCCATCACGGATGCAAAGAGAATTTTCTTTCCCTTAAATTCATATCTCGCGAATGCATATCCGGCCATGGAACCAAAAATGACATTTCCAATCGTGACCACAAATGCAATGAATAAAGAATTCAGAAAATATCTACCGAATGTATCGGTGATGAAGATATCTGCATAATTGGTGAGCGTTGGAATATTCTTGAAGAATTCCAGCGGACTTTGATATAGCTCAGGACTTTCATACAGCGAAAAGAGTAGCATCAAGAGCATAGGAATGATCATGGTGATCACCGCAAGCATCAATATGCCATTGATGATTATGGATGATATACGCTCTTTCATGCCATGATTACTCACTTGATTACACCTAGTTCTCTACCAATCTTCGCAAAAGCTTGGATAGCCTTATCCAAGTGCTCTCTTGTATGTGCGGCAGAAATCTGCACGCGAATTCTTGCTTGACCTTTCGGAACCACAGGAAAGAAGAATCCAATCACATAAATATCTTCATCAAGTAATGCCTGAGA
>DBCJ01000030.1:1085-5977 GCA_002293005.1 Ignavibacteria bacterium UBA961
TCAAAACCCAATGCAACCATCTGCTCTCTAAAGTATTTCGTATTTGCTTCCAAAGTATCACGCAATTCCGTGGTGGAACTCAGCAAGTCAAAGACTTCAATAGAGGCACCCACAACAGAAGGCGGAAGTGAATTACTGAACAGATAAGGTCTAGATCTCTGGCGAAGCAAATCAATAATTTCTTGTCTTCCCGTTGTAAAACCACCAATTCCACCGCCAAGTGCTTTACCAAGTGTGCCCGTGATGATGTCAACACGACCAATTGCATTGCACAATTCAGTGACACCTCTTCCCTTTGCACCCATGAATCCCATGGAATGACATTCATCTGTCATGACCAATGCTTGATATTGATCTGCCAAATCACAGATTTTGTCGAGAGGAGCAATTGTACCATCCATCGAGAATACGGCATCAGTGACGATCATGATGAATCTCGCACCATCCGCTCTTGCTTCTTTGAGTCTCTCCTCCAATTCCACCATATCACAGGAAGTATAGCGATAGCGCTTTGCTTTGCATAATCTCACGCCATCAATGATGGATGCATGATTCAATGCATCAGAAATGATTGCATCTTCTTCGGTGAGCAGTGGTTCAAAAACACCGCCATTTGCATCGAAACATGCGGCATAGAGAATGGTATCATCCGTACCACAGAATTCGGCAATCTTTTTCTCAAGAATGCGATGAATGTCTTGCGTGCCACAAATGAAGCGTACGCTCGACATTCCATATCCATGTGAATCCAAGAAATCTTTTGCGGATTGAATCACGCGTGGATGCGATGATAATCCGAGATAATTATTTGCGCAAAAATTGAGAACAGGTTTTTCTCTGCCTTCAACCATGATTTCCGGACCTTGCTCGGATGTGATGATCCGCTCTCTTTTGAGTAGACCGCTTTCTTCAATGGCTGATAATTCAGACTGCAAATGATCTTTGAATGAACCGTACATAATGATATTCTATGAAATGATTGATGCAAAAGTGTATGATTATAGTTCTTCAGATAAAGTGTGAATGACGATCTCCGAATCATCATTACACATGACAAGCAATTCCGAAATGGTATTCTCTTTCTTGGGATGAATCATCCTTGGTGCAATCTCCGCCAAGGGTTTCAGGACAAATGCTCTTTCATGCATGCGAGGATGAGGAATAGAGATCTGATCTGTTTCAATAGTGATATCACCAAAAAGCAAAATATCAATGTCAATCTCTCGCTCATGCCATTTTGGTCTTGCCTTGCGGTGTAATTCACCATGTATCACATGTATCAAATTCAAGACTTCATCAATCGATGATTCCGTATGACCAATGCAAGCGCAATTCAAAAATGCAGGTTGATCGGTATATCCAATTGGCTCGGTTTCATAGACATTGGATGAGACAATATCCGGAATGATTTCCGACATTCTCTTGATTGCATATTTCAAAGCTGAGAGTCTGTCTCCAAGATTGGCACCCAAAGACAAAGCAATTGGGACACCATATTGCAGTTCATTATTCATGTGCTCTTAGCATCGTATGCTCAACTTCCACATGATCAATGATATGCTTCAAAGGAACGCTAAGCTTTCTGAGTCTCACAGTCACTTTTTCAATGAGTGCAAATCTCTCAAGAACTTCTTTCGATATCTCATAGCACAATGTTTCAATGAGATTATAAGAATCACCATTGACCAATTCATTGATGCTGAAGACGATCTCTTCATAATTCACGGCTTTGGCAACATCATCGCTGATGACCGCAGACATGGGATTATACCATAAATCAACATCTACTTGATATCTGCCACCAAGGGTTTGCTCTTCGGCTTTTACACCGTGATAAGAATAGAATTGAAGATTGCTCAGTGATAATTTTATGAGTGATTTTGCCATGATATTCTCAAAATTAAAAACCTTGTTTCTGAATGAAGATACCTTTATCAACTTTCATGAAAAAGTCTTGATAATACTTTGGATCTTCCACTTGATATACCTCGACGGTTCTGCCTTGATTATCTAGAATTTTTACCTGAAAATTCGCGCGTACTTTTGACTGTTTGCCGAATTCAGAAATATTGACGCTTGATTCTATTTGCTTTAGTTTATTAAAAATCTGCTCACCTTGACTTCGGTTTCTATCAATTCCACGAAAGAAATTTGACCAAAAATCATTTCCGCCACCATTGCCACGAAGATCAACTTCTTTTGTGGCAGTGAGTAGTCCGAGTTCAAGTTGCGCATTACGCACGATGAATCCATCATCTTGCAAAACATTCAGAACGGCTTTCATTACCAGCTTGACATCATTCGTGTCATATTCCCTGGTCTGCACCTGCCTTGTTTGCAATTGCGTTTTTTGCGGTGGTGGAGCGCTTTGCTGATTGATTACCGTACATGAGGCAAGCAATAGCAAAGAAAGTATGAATAGTGAAATCGCATTCATGTTCTTCATTCCTTATGAATTAGAATTTGGATGCATGATATGAGAATGATTTCACTTTGCTATTTGCATCGAATTTGATCACGACCGTCAAAGTTCTTTGTGTTGTTGCAGCAGCTCCGGATCTGGAAGCTGAGCCATATAATACAAGGAATAATCCGCTGGAATTTTCAGAATATGAAGCTTCTGTCGCGATTTTGTCATAGACCCATGTCTCATCACCGCCTTCATCTTTTGTGACGATATTTGGCGAACCGAGTGCTTCCGCAACTTGTGCGCCACTCATTCCGACTCGAACTTCTTTTTGCACTTTACCGACTGTAATGTCTTGCTCTTTCACGGAATGCAGATTGGAGCGATGGTCCACCGTTGTGCATCCAAAGAATGAAATCATGGCAATCATTGCCAAAGCATATACTGTTTTCATAATATTATCTCCTCAATATGAATGTTGATTTAATCATCGAATGACATGAATGAGTTTTGTATTCAGAATTCCTTTTGTTTCGCTACTAAGTGTCACACTATACAATCCCGATTGCAAATCATTCGGAAGTTTCAAGTCAAGTGATTGCGCACCGACAAATATCGGATATTTCATGATAGCAAGTTCTTTTCCCATTTGATCGGCAAGCATAATGGTCAGATTTTGAGTTTCAGTTGATTCAATATCGATTATCACATTATCATTTGCCGGCTGCGGATAGATTGTTCGAACATACAATCCCTTGGATTCCTGCAAAAACAAATCAGCACAGATATTGGTGAGTTCCAATGATCCGGAAACATAGTTCATTGACACTGTTCGACTGAAAAAATCCAACGTATCATTGAAAAAGAGCTTGGTGGAATGCAGATCACTGATTCCTGCAAAACCCGATATTGTACAGAAGGTACCGCTCTTCGGTATGGTTCCTTCGAATCTGAGTTTGGTGATTCTTACATCACCAATAACATCTCTTGAGAGAATTTGCATTGTCCCAAATCCGCTTGAAATCGAATCCGGAAGGAAAAGACCTGCTTTTGAACGGAATTCAAACAATGCTTCCTGTTTACCGATATATGAGTATTTCTCCGTGAGATTGATGCTCACCGGAAGTACCGCTCGCCCTCGTGGATCTGCCTTAACAGATGGCATGCGCAATGTTGCAGAAGCTGAATATGGCACAATCCGAATCACTTTTGCACTTGCACATGGATAGAATGAGCAAGCTATGATTTCTCCACTATCAGGCAATGAACCCGAGAAAGTGATTTCAATGTCTCTTTGAGATCTTGGAGGCATGATTAATGGAAGTGGCGTACTTAGCACAAATGCATTGCCGGAAATGAATGTGGAATCAAGTCTCACTTCATTCAAAGATGCATTTTGCAAAATGATTGTTTTTTTCTGCAATTCAGGAATGCATGCAATGATTCCTGGTACGGAAATATCTGTGCCATCACCATATCCTTTCAAAACGATTGGCACTTCATATTGACTAAGTCCTGAATGAAAAACCAATACTTCTATCAATTCTTCGCCCAATATTTTTGGTGAGAATTGTACTTCCACGAATAAGGATGCACCGGGACTCAACACTGAATCTGCAATCTTAGTCAATACTTTTATCGCAGGTGATTTTGTTACGATTTTATTGATAGTTACGGGAACAGGATCATCATTTCGGATGAGTTCAATGGTTTTGGTGATTGTTTCATTGATGCAGGCAGGACCAAGTTTTTGTCCTTGTGCAATAGGATTGATCGAGCGCAGGACACCATTCGCGCGAATCGGCATGAAGAATTCTTGATTACAAAAACCGAAGAATAATGAATCCGTCAGCAAGCCATTATCTCGTGCGAGCACTCTGATATTGATATCGATGCATTTACCCGGCGCGATTCTAAGCGTATTCGGTATTTGAGAAATCAATGAAAAATGTGTTGCTTCGCGGAAATATGCATAATCGATGAATATATCCCCATTGCCACCATTGCAAAGATTCACGGTCAAAACTGTATCCGTTGGATGCATCATGATTGCATCACCTAAATCAGCAGAAACAATAACCGGTTTTGATGGCTCGATGCGAATGAATCCGATGCTTGTATCTTTTTCCGGAAATGCAAAATCCATCACTTTGAGATTATCGGAAGTTCTTGCAGATGAAGCCAGAGATTTTCCATCAGGACTATATTTGATATCTGTCAAAAATCCTTCATGATTAGCCAATTGACCGAGGAAGACATTTGTCGGTATGCGCCAAACCGAAATTTGCGGGAAGCCTGCAAATCCTGTTGCAAGAAATTGATTTGTTGCATTGAAGTCCAAACCAATCACATCGCTTGCAGAATTTCTGAGAGAGCGCACTATGGTTTTAGATGCAATGTCAATCACATGCACTTCACTTGCTGAAACAGAATATAAACTCTGCTCACTGAGCATTGTTCCAGCCGCAAGATATGCTCCATCATT
>DBCJ01000063.1 GCA_002293005.1 Ignavibacteria bacterium UBA961
GGCTACGGACTTATTGCCCATATTGCGAATCGCATGTGCGCTTGGACCAATGAAGGTGATGCCGATCTCGGCGCAAATCTCTGCGAAGGTGTCATTCTCGGCTAGGAAACCATAGCCAGGATGAATGGCATCGGCTCCAGTGATTTGTGCTGCGGTGATGATGGCGGGAATGTGGAGATAGCTTTCGCGTCCTGATGCTGGACCAATGCAGACTGCTTCATCGGCGAAACGGACATGGAGCGATGTTTTGTCTGCAACGGAATACACAGCAACCGTTTTGATGCCCAATTCTTTACATGCGCGAATGACACGCAATGCAATTTCGCCGCGATTGGCTATTAAGACTTTTTGTATCATGATTTCGGAGTGTATCGTGGAAGAATACATTCCCAATGAATGGAATGCTTAATCAGGCTTGACAATGAACAAAGGTTGATTATACTCAACCGGCTGGGCATTATTTGCAAGAATGCTCACAATGGTGCCTGAAACATCGCTTTCAATTTCATTCATGAGTTTCATCGCTTCAACGATGCAAAGCGTTTGACCCGCACTCACGCGTGATCCAACTTGCACGAATGCAGGCGCATCAGGTGATGGAGAGCCATAGAATGTGCCGACAATCGGGGAGAGAATCGTATGAGTGTTTTCATCGGCCACAGGCGCACTTGCAGGCATCGCTTGTGCAGGTGCAGGTTGTGTGTCCACACCATGTGCCGGAACATGCGCATGTGCGACGGGTGCTGCCACTTGAGTGACAACTTGATCAGGACCACGCTTTGAAACGGATATGGAAGCGCCTTCTTCCTCAATCATGAGTTCGGTGGCTGAACTGGCATCAAAAATTGCCAATAATTCTTTCAGGTATTGTAAATCCATGTTTTTCTTCTCCGGTGATAATGAAAAAGCGTGTCACTGACATCATCAGCAGACACGCTTCATGGGAAGTGTCTGTGATTATTCTTTTACGCGTTCAACATATTCGCCATTACGAGTATCAATGCGGAGCATGTCTCCCTCATTAACGAAAATGGGAACTTGAATGGTTGCACCTGTTTCAACGGTTGCAGGCTTGAGAACATTGGTTGCAGTATCTCCACGCACGCCTGGTTCGGTTTGTGTAACGCGTAAATGCACATGCGGAGGCAATTCAACGGATAAAACAGTTGTTTCATCAGATGTTAATTGGACCTCTTGATTTTCTTTCATCAATTTTGCAGCATTTCCAACAATATTGGCATCAACGGGAATTTGATCATAGGTATTCACATCCATGAATACATATGATTCACCATCACGATATAAATATTGATAGTCATTGCGTTCAACTCTCACGAATTCAATGGTTTCACCGGAACGATAGCGATTCTCAAGCAATTTTCCATTGCGAAGCACACGGAGTTTCACTTGATAAAATGCACGGAGATTTCCGGGAGTACGATGCTCACTTTCCAATACTTGACATAATTCGCCATTGTATTTCAAAAAAGCTCCAACTCGTAAATCGGCTGTGGTTGCCATATACCATCCAAATTGTGAGAAAGTGTAGGGATTTCCCTGAATCTTGAGGTCTCGAGCGGATTCGAACCGCTGTAGGGGCTTTTGCAGAGCCCTGCCCAGCCACTAGGCGACGAGACCGGCTTCATCGATAACGACTTTGGTCGCAAATGATGAGTTGCAAAAATACCATTGTATGCTCGGAATACCAAGCAGAAATACCAATGTGGAAAAGATAGGGCTTGAAAACAGAAAAGATATGAAAGTCGATTGTTGAAAGCTTGGCTCTTCCTATTTTTGCGCACACAAAGCCAATTATTGGCTGATTATACTGAAGATGTTTTACAATCATGGACCTCAATATGGCTTCTTCGAATCCTTTGTTTTTGACAAAACCTTTAGAACAATTGCAAAAAGAGGCAAGTGGTGAAGGCGAGGGTCATACACTCAAACGTACTTTGGGTCCGCTGAGTTTGGTATTGCTTGGCATTGGAGCAATTATCGGAGCCGGACTTTTTTCGCTCACTGGCATTGCAGCCGCTAATAATGCGGGTCCTGCAGTTACGATATCCTTCATGGTTGCGGCTGTGGGTTGTGCTTTTGCCGGACTCTGCTATGCTGAATTTGCTTCAATGATTCCGATTGCGGGGTCTGCATATACATATTCCTATGCAACTATGGGCGAATTGCTCGCTTGGACCATCGGTTGGGATTTGGTATTGGAATATGCTGTGGGAGCAGCCACAGTAGCCATTAGTTGGTCACGATATCTCGTTAAATTGCTTGGTATTTTTGAGGTTGGTCTTCCACATCAATTTTTGATGTCGCCTTGGGATCCGCCATATATAGGACCGGATGGACTGGCTGTTACCGGCATTATCAATCTTCCCGCGGTTTTTATTACAGTGATGATGTCATTGCTCCTGATTCGCGGTACCGAAGAATCAGCAAAAATGAATGCTGTCGTTGTATTTCTGAAAGTTGCCGTTGTTTTGGTTTTTATTGGTCTTGGATGGGCATATATCGACCCCGCAAATTATACTCCATATATTCCTGAAAATACTGGTGTCTATCAGCATTTCGGATGGTCGGGAATTGTGACAGGCGCTGCTGTTGTGTTTTTTGCATTCATTGGTTTTGATGCAGTCTCCACCGCCGCTCAAGAGGCCAAAAATCCGCAAAGGGATATGCCGATTGGAATATTGGGGTCGCTTGTAATTTGTACTGTTCTCTATGTTTTGTTCGCACATGTGATGACAGGTCTTGAGAACTATAAAAACTTCGCCGGAGAGGCAGCACCTGTTGCTTTGGCAATCATGAAGACTCCCTATACATGGCTTCAAACGGCTATTATCGTTGCGATTCTCGCGGGATATTCTTCCGTGATCTTGGTGATGTTGCTTGGTCAATCTCGTGTTTTCTTCTCCATGAGTAAGGATGGTTTATTGCCAAGTATTTTTTCAGCCGTGCATCCAAGATTCCTCACTCCGTATAAATCAAATCTGTTCTTCATGGGATTTGTATCACTTTTTGCAGCATTTGTGCCTGTGACTGTTGTGGGTGAGATGACAAGTATCGGTACGCTCTTTGCATTCATTTTGGTTTGTTTTGGAATTATCGTGATGCGCAGAACTCATCCTAATGTTCCTCGTGCATTCAAGACTCCGCTTGTACCATTGGTTCCGGCGCTTGGAATTGCAACATGTTTTTATATGATGTATTCTTTACCATTTGATACATGGCTTCGACTCATCATCTGGATGGCAATCGGTTTTGTTTTGTACTTTGCTTATGGCGCAAAGCATTCAAAGCTTCGCAAAGCAGCCATGGGTTGATAACAGTATCGTAGATTTTCAAAGGTCAAGGGAATATTCCTTGGCCTTTTTTTATGGAGTGTACAATGTCTGATTTCAATCCAAATGCGTATTGGGAAGAGAGATTGACAAAAGATATCGGCCTGCACAGAGTTGGACATCTTGCATATGGCAAGGCATTCAATCGGGCTTTATATGCAATTAGAAGACATGTGTTCAATACTGTTCGACAGCAATATCTACCGGATATCTCTGAAAAGTCGATTCTCGATTGTGGGAGTGGAACGGGATTTTATCTGAATTTGTGGAATAGACTTAGTCCTAAATCTCTCTCCGGACTTGATTTTACGGAAGCATCAGTGGAATTCTGTGCTCGGCGTTTTCCGCATCTTTCGATCTATCATGCCGATATCACGAATGCTGATTCAATGAACGTGATTCCGGATCAATCTCAGGATGTGATTTCGATTTTTGATGTATTGTTTCATGTGACGGATGATCAAAAATATGCGAGTGCATTACATGAACTTGGTAGAATCATGAAGGATGATGGCATTCTTTTGTATTCTGACAATGTGCCAAGACATGGCACAAAAAGGGAAAGACATATAGTGCATCGGTCGAAGGAAGATGTATATACGCTATTGAAGAATGCCGGATTTGAAGTAATGGAGCGAAAGCCGATGTTTTACTTGATGGGATATCCCATTGATATGAAATCCAGTCTGCCCGGAAAGTTGTGGAATCTTTTCATGTATCCTGTTCGAAAGAGTGAAATCATGGGAATGATCTATGCATCTGTTCTGTATTTCCCTGAATTGTTTTGCATTTCCTTTTTCAAGGAAAGTCCCACGACGGAATTACTTATCTGCCGCAGAAATTCCCGATAAAAAAAAAGCCCGAATTGCTTCGGGCTTTGATTTATCCAAGATAGGATCTGAGTGCTTTTGATCTGGAGGCATGTCGCAATCTGCGTATTGCCTTTTCTTTGATTTGTCTCACACGTTCGCGTGTAAGATTGAATTTTTCGCCGATTTCTTCCAGAGTGAGAGTAACTCCTTCGAGTCCGAAATACAGTTTGATGACTTCTGCTTCTCTTTGTGAAAGTGTGGTCAACACTTGCTGAACTTCCACGCGCAAAGATTCGCGCATCAATTCTGAATCTGGTGGTGGTTGCAAATCATTGGGAAGAATATCGAGGAGTCGATTGTCCTCGCCTTGTACAAATGGTGCATCCACAGAGAGATGTCTTCCGGAAATCTTTATGGTTTCCGAAATCTCTGCAACGCTCATGTCCAATTGTTCAGCAAGTTCCGAGGCAGTTGGTTCGCGCTCGAATGCTTGTTCAAGTTCACTGAATTTCTTACCGATTTTATTCAATGCACCCACGCGATTGAGCGGGAGGCGAACGATACGGGATTGTTCTGCGAGTGCTTGAAGAATGGATTGTCTGATCCACCACACGGCATAAGAGATGAATTTGAATCCACGAGTTTCATCGAAGCGTTTTGCAGCTTTGATCAATCCAAGATTTCCTTCATTGATGAGATCGCCGAGAGATAAACCCTGATTTTGATATTGCTTGGCAACAGACACCACAAAGCGAAGATTGGCTTTCACCAAGCGCTCAAGTGCAAGTTCGCCCTCAAAACCACCTTTCTTGATCAATTTCGCGAGATCAATCTCATCATCTCCCGTCAGAAGTTCTACTCTTCCGATTTCCTGAAGATATTTATCGAGCGATTGACTTTCGCGATTGGTATATTGTTTCGTAATTCTCATTCGCAGCACCTGAAAATTGCGATGATTCGCAAGTATATGAAAGTATGGCCAAAACGATTTGTAACGGTCTATATTGTATAAGCCGTTATTATTCCATCACTTTCGGAACTTTAAAAAATGTTTCATTTTTGTTTGGAGCATTTTCGAGCGCCTGCTTCACACTCAAGGATTCGCTTGAAATATCATCGCGAAACACATTGGGAAGGTCAAGAACATGAGACATTGGCTCTACTCCATTCAAATCCAAAGTATTGATTGCTTCGATTGCATGAACAATAGTGGCAAATTCATGCGTAAAAGCATCAATTTCGGTGTCAGTGAAGCTCAAACGAGAAAGTTCGGCTATTCTTTTTACCGTTTTTGAGTCTATTTCGCCATTTGAGTTCATTGAGTCGAGCAAAATATGATATTGGAAATGGACAGTATATTTCACATAAAATACACGGGGTGCAAAAATACGAAAATTAGCTGAGGAAGCGATGTACTTTCTTGATTTGTGCTTGAGTCGTGATTATCGTACTTTTGTGTGCCCTCCATCGGAGTTTGAAGAACAGACTTCCTTTTGCAGCATAGAGAGAAATATGGACAAATTAATCATTCATGGTGGACAGCGCCTCGAAGGCACTGTCAGAATTTCCGGTGCCAAAAATGCGGCATTGGCTTTGATTCCGGCGGCTTTGCTTGCTCCTGGAAAGAATCTCATCACTAATACTCCCAATATCAAAGATGTCAAAACCGTGTCTCGACTCCTCGAGGCAATGGGAGCGCATTGCATGCTCGAAGGCGAGAATCTTATGATAGATTCTTCGGGAGTGAATTCATTTGAAGCTCCCTATGAACATGTGAAGCAGATGCGTGCATCCATCAATGTATTGGGTCCATTACTTGCACGCTTCGGTGAGGCCAGAGTATCGCTTCCCGGTGGCTGTGCATTTGGACCACGCCCCGTTGATTTGCATCTTAAGGGATTTGAAAAACTCGGTGCCGAAATCACCATTGAAAATGGATATATCCATGCAGTGGCGAAGGAATTGAAAGGTAATCGCATTCATTTTGATATATCAAGTGTAGGTGCCACGGAAAATGTGCTCACCGCCGCAGTGAAGGCAAAAGGCACGACAATCATGACAAATGCTGCCATGGAACCGGAAGTAACGGCCCTCGCGGAAATGCTTGTGAAGATGGGAGCGAAGATTGATGGGATTGGTACAACAACATTGACTATTGAAGGTGTTGATGAATTACATCCCGTCGAATTTGCGAATATACCTGATAGAATAGAGGCGGCGACATTTTTGATAGCCGCCGCGATGAGTCGTGGCGATGTCATGCTCGAGAATGTATATCCCGGACATTTGGATGCCGTTCTTGCAAAGATGGAAGAAGCAGGCGTGCAATTGGATATTCAGGAGAATCGCATTCGTGTAAGGATGGACGGACTTCCAAAACCAACAGACATGACAACGGCGGTCTATCCGGGATTTCCCACGGATGTCCAAGCGCAATGGATTGCATTCATGCTTTGCGCGAATGGAGCAAGTAGAATAACGGATACGATTTATCATACAAGATTCCATCATGTGCCCGAATTGCAAAGATTGGGGGCACATATTGAAATGGCTGAGAATTCTGCGATTGTATTTGGCGGACATCCTCTGACGGGCGCAACCGTAATGTCATCCGATCTTCGTGCAAGCGCTTCGCTGCTCATTTCAGCATTAATTGCAGAAGGCAGAAGTGAAGTATTGAGAGTCTATCACATCGATCGTGGTTATGAAGAAATCGAGAAGAAATTTGGTCAATTAGGAGCATCGATTGAGCGTGTCAAAACCGAGGAATTTTAATAGGATTCTCACATTGATACCCATTCTTTTGATGGCATTTTGCTTCTTATCAATGAATGGACCAATGCTCGGTGCTTCTCAAAAGAAAGCGCAGAAGAAAAAGACTGTCCAAATCAAGAAGAATAAACAGAAAGTCAAGAAGAAAAAAACAGTGATTGCAATTGGTAAATCGCGGGATGAACAGTCATTGCATGCAATCAAAAAAGACATTGAAAAAGCAAAGAAGAAAGTTGGGGAATTGGAGCTTGAAGAAAAAAATACATTGAAGGGATTGGCTCGCACAAAAAAACAGCAATTGATGGTCAAGGAGCAAGTTGGTAAAATCATGAATGAGGTTCGTGATTTACAGGATACACTTGAGACTATACGGCAAACTGAGAATTCGATCAAAGGTAAATTGAATTTGGCCAAGATGTCCTATGCTCGCATTGCCAAGAAATATCAAACCTTGATGCAAAAACATGCTCCTGATATAGCGATTTCCAATGATATTCTCACCGGAACGGGAAATACCGGAGATCTGTCAAAGATTGCAAGATTACCATCATATCTGAAGCAAATGCACACTAAGTTAGTGCTTCAACTAAAGGAAATGCAATCCTTGCAAGGCGAATTGAATTCCCAACAAGAATTGATTTCCATGCATTCTTCAAGACAGGAGCGATTGCTGAAGGAATCCGAGTATGAACAGCAGAATATTCGTAATCTGATTGTAGAGCAAAAGAAGAAACTTGCAAATGTTCGATCGAGCAAAGAAGATGTGCAGAGAGAGCTCGAGAAGAAGGAGCAAAGTGCAAAACAATTGGCAGGATTCATTTCAACGATGGTGCGAAATGACAAGGTCAAAAAAGAAGTGAAGATCGAATCAAAAGTCAAAGAAGTGGTCAAGCCGAGAACCATTGCTTCTGAAACAAAAAAAGAAGATATCCCGATCAAGAAAAAAACAGATAAGTCCGAAGAGCAATATGTTGCCGTGCAAGAGTCCAAGCAGAATCGCAATGACAATACACGTGTACAATCACTTTCAGAATCTTTTTCCGGTGGATTCCGCTGGCCTTCTTCGGGCAAGAGAATTCTTCGTGGTTTTGGACAATACAGAAATTCCGTGACGAATACGGTATTGGATAATCCTGGACTTGATATTGCCTGTACATCGGGTAGTTCGGCATTATGTGCCGCCGCGGGAACCGTGTCACTTGTACATTGGCTACCGGGTTATAATTCAATGGTTATTGTGGATCATGGCAATTCGTATCGCACTGTATATGCAAATTTGTCTTCCACTGCAGTAAAAAAGGGTCAGTCAATTGATGCGGGTGGCTTGATTGGTCGTACAACTCAATCCGTGGATGGGGAATTTCTGCATTTTGAGATTTGGAAGGGGAAACAACGGATGAATCCACTCTCTTATCTTCGATAACTCTTCTCAAAGCTCTTACCTCGCAAAGCCATCATGATTTCGTATCTTCGTGATAGTAAAATCTGCATGGAACACGCATGAAATTATTCACGCCGGGAATATGGCGCTCACTCACCAAGTGGCAAATCAAGGTGCTTCTTGCATCCTTTGCATTTGTGATGGTCATAAGTGTATTGCTATACACTCAGCAATTAGCCAATGAACTGATTCAGCGTGAAAAAAAGATTGTTACTTTTTATGCTGATATTTACAAGCATTATCTCTCAGATGTGAATGCCAATGCAGATGACTTTTTGTTTTTGCTAGACCGTATCATTCCAACCATTCCATTTCCGGTGATTTTCACTGATGCCGAAGGGAATCCCAATAGACCATTCTCGCAATTCACATTGAATATTGATGTAGATACTTCTCTTGCGCCTGAGAGAGTGAAAATAGAGGAAAAGAAATTGGTGCAATTGCTCAAAACAATGAGTGAAACATATGAGCCGATTGCCATCAAGGACGCTGATGGAATGATCTTGGGTAAAATCTACTATACCAATTCAGCACTCATCAGGCAGATGCAATTATTGCCATATATCGAAATCATCATTGTATCCGCATTTATTTTCATTGGTTATATCGCATTCAGTTTTGTGCGAAGAACTGAGGAATCGAATGTTTGGGTGGGAATGGCAAAAGAGGCCGCGCATCAATTGGGAACACCTCTTTCCAGTTTATTGGGTTGGCTTGAAATATTGCGTATGAACAATGATGATCCTAATGCGGTGCAGGAAACGGCCAAAGAAATGGAACATGATTTACATCGCTTGAACACAATTGCGAATCGTTTCTCAAAGATTGGATCTGAGCCGGCAAAGAAGCGTGAAAATATTTCTGACATCGTTGAAAAAGTATGTTCATACCTTGAAAAAAGGGTGCCGCATCTTGGAAGAAAAGTCAGCATCGTACGCAATCTTGAAGATGATATTTATGTGAATGCTAATGGTGAATTGATTGGGTGGGTGATTGAAAATGTCGTGAAAAACGGAGTTGAATCGATTGATTCCACTTCGGGTGTGATCACGGTGAATTTGACAAAATCACCCAAAGGTAAAGTGATCATACAATTGAAAGACAATGGAAAGGGAATGTCGGGTCCGGTGCGCAGAAGAATCTTTGAACCCGGATTCACAACTAAGAAAAGAGGTTGGGGATTGGGTCTTTCACTTTCAAAACGCATCATCGAAAAGTATCATGATGGACGAATCTATGTGAAAGATTCCGTGAGTGGAAAGGGTACAACATTTATCATTGAATTACCGGCTATTTCATGAGATATTTCATTTGCATCTTCTTTTGTTTGGTGATTTCCCTCGATGCTTTTTGCTCGGAATCATTCATCCTGAAATTTAAAACGGGTACCGTGGAGTTTGCTGAGTGGAGAAGATCGGGTAGGAGTGGGAATATTGAATCTTTGCAAAAAGT
>DBCJ01000021.1:0-20075 GCA_002293005.1 Ignavibacteria bacterium UBA961
TTTGAATTTAGTTGCAAACCATCTTTTGCACTGAGACTGAAAAGTCTTGTGTTCTTTGGAATCGGAGTCCACTTTGCATTCATTGAAGAATCATTCAAAGACCACTCTATTGTTTCAAGCGTTGCATCTCCATCCGGATCTGAAACAAAGAACTTGAATGTTGCAAATGAGAATGTTGTATCCGGCAATGCTACTGCTATTGCTGACTTCGCTGAGGTATCATTTCCCCAAGATATGATTGGAGGAGAATTCTTGATGGGAAACTGGAGTCTGGATGGAATGGGATCGATAGCTCCATCCAATAGAGGGAAAATCTCTCCATCATCCAATCTATCATTCCCATTCTTGTCAGTGAATGCAAGTTTTTCACCTTCATTCGGATATTGCTTGAGTGAATTATCTATGGATGCAACCGAAAAAACAAAATTTGTATCTGATGATTCAACTTGCAATGCAAATGTTGAATCATTCTTTCTTGTGAAATACCAATCCTTTTCATTCCATGAAATTGCATAACCTATCACCAAACCATCCGGATCATCTCCGGACCAACTGACATTGACTCTGCTATTTTGCTGATTGAGAATTGTATCCAAATAGATCTTTGTGTCAGGTGGGAGATTCCCATTTGGCGTCAGTATGGAATCATCACAAGAAATCATGATGAGTAGCAAGAAAAAGGCAAATACTTGTATGGTGATTTTCATTGTATTCCTCTTGTTGAAGTTGCTGCTGCCAATGTGAGAGCGGATACTGAACATGCTCCGGATTCAAGCAATACTTGAGCACATTCTTCAAGCGTGGAACCCGTGGTCATCACATCATCTATAAGCATCAAGCGCTTGTCTCGAATAAGGTCTGCATTCTTGATTGAAAATATTCCTTGAACATTCTGCATGCGATCTTTTGAAGAGAGCTTGGTTTGAGTAGTGGAATAGAGCAATCTTTCCAAGGCATTGGTGACGGGTACTTTTGTAATCGAAGAAATGCCTTGCGCAATCAACAGAGACTGATTGTATCCTCTTTCTCTTACTCTTGCACTATGCAAAGGAACGGGAACATAATTGTCCACTTCACTATGATTTTTGTTCATAGCAATGTATTTCCCGAAATCAAATGCCATTTGTTGTGCATTTTCATATTTGATGGCATGTATTGTATGTTGAATCGGTGCTTCTTGATGAAAAGCAAAATGACTTTCAATGCGGTAAACAAAAGAATCTTTATTGCTCTGTGTGTACAATTGATTTAGCAAATCATCATCTGTAGGGGCGCTTTCAAAAAGGTATAAACAAGCATCACATACTCTATGAACATGAGTGTGACCATCAATGCGTTGATTGCAAGTCTCACAGTGCAAAGGTGCAATTGCATCCATAAGTGTATGCATGATATTTGGTATGAAAGTCATGGCCATAAGATCCACTCTACTTTATCACTCATTCTCAAATGTGAATTTCAATCTTTCAGAAATTGTATTGGGTAAAGACGGTGTAATGCGTCTTGGAATCAACATGCCAGAAAGGGAAGTGATATCTCCAAAGACTCTTTGTTTCAAAGCTGTATGAGCAAGATAATGGAACCCGCTTGAACCGCCTGTTCCAATGCGTGAACCTATCATACGCATTGTCATGGAAGCATGACGATATCTCCAAACTGACAAGGTTTCATCAAATCCACAAATTGCCTGAAGTAATGCATTAGGATGATCGAGAAGTGGATAATCTCTGTACAATTGTATGAAAAGTGCAGCCAGTGTTGCCTTGTGCGACAATCTTCTTTCACCTTTCTCCATGAGTTCCTTATATGTACCTTCATCAAAGAGGGAATTGAAACTACTTTCAGCTTGATCTATCGATTGTACTCTGATAACGCGTTCTTCATCCGTTAGTATTTCATGATTGGCAATATCGGCTCGGTCTTTTGCGAATGTGTCAGAAACTGCTGATTTGTATTCTTGCCAAAATAGATAGTCTTCCGTTTCCAAAAACGGAGTATGTTCTAGCCAGGATTGTACCGCTTCGAAGAGTGTGGCTTTTCCTTCAGCTTGATGAACAAGATTCTTGTCAAAATCCTTCATGGCAGTCAAAAAGGCGCGATTCATCCTTTTTTCTTGTGGTAATCCAAGTCGCATTTCCAATACACGGAATTGAACTGATTGAAAGCCACTTGCAGGATGCAATAAATCACGGAAGTCCATGAAGTCCAGTGCAGACATTGTTTCAAGTATTGTAAACTGCTCCATGCTCATTCGTAGAATGGACTCCATCCTGTGAAGTCTATGCACACACAGAGAAATCTCATGTTCTTTCACGGATTCTTTGGAAAGAATCGATATGACCGAATCCAATTCAAACATGATTTGCTTGAACCATAATTCAAAAGCTTGATGAGTTATGATGAAAAGCATCTCATCATGTGCTTCAATGCCTGCTTTGTCACTTTCCGGAAATTGTGCTTCAAGTACTTTGTTCAATTGGAGATATTCGGAATAATACACCGAATTGTCATGTGTCTGACTCATAATGATATGGGATAATTTAAGATTATTCGCCTAAAAACAGTGCTATGCTTGATAAGCTAAAAATAACCGAAAGAATGAGTGCAAATATACGATTATCCAATGCCAATTTTGGGCTCAGGATGAGTGGAATACGCGTAAATTCCACTGACTAATCCACAATTTCTATGCTGAGCAGAAAGAAAAATGATTTCAAACTCAGCAAGCATGCCTTATGTGAGCCAAAATTTTTCTATTTTTGTGTTCTTGCATTTTTGCGTTGAAATATCGGAGTTGCATAATCATGTTGAAAATTTCAATACTTGGAATGGAAGACGGTGATCATGCTTTTCATTCTTCATGCGATTCCTCGGAGATTCGGGACATGTTTCCTGAATTTAATGGAGTGGTTGAAATTGAGGGAATGATCAAAAAACAGGGAAAACGATTGACATTGAATGCACAAGCATCATGCATGTCAACGTTGATATGTGATTTGTCCGGTGAAGATTTCGAACAGAAGATTGAGGCAGCAATCATGAAACATTTCAGGATTGACTCTCAATTGTTCGATCTTCAAACAATTGAAGAAGATGGTGATGAAATTTTACTCAGAGATGATGATGATTTCATAGACATTACGGAAGAAGTCAGGCAGGAATTGGTGATTCATTTACCTATGAAACGAGTTTCTCCCGCCTATGCTGGTGTAAGTTTCGAAACATTACACCCTGAACTTTTGACAAAAGAGGAAGAAAAAAATGATGGTGATAATTCACCATTCGCAGCATTAAAACATTTGAATATTCAAAAGAATTGATTTTATCGGAGCAGTATCATGCCAAATCCAAAAAGAAGACATTCTAAATCTCGCAGAGACAAGCGCAGAACACATTATAAAGCAGTTGCACCGACAGTTGCATCCTGCGCTCATTGCGGAAGCATGAAATTGAATCACACAGCTTGCCCTTCTTGCGGTTATTATAATGGTCGCAAAATGGTTGAAATGAACAGTGGTGCTTCAGCCGAATAATTTCGCTAAAGCTTCATAAACAAGTTTTGCGATTCCATCATTCTATCCGGTTATTATGAATCCCATTCGCATTGCAATTGATGTCATGGGTGGAGACTTTGCTCCTTTGAACGAGATTCAAGGAGCAATTCTTGCTTCTGAGAAGTTCAAACAATTGGGTTTGAATATTGAATTTGTGTTTGTCGGAAAGGAATCTGAGATTAAAAAGGCAATGGAAACATTGTCTTTTCCACATTTGGTCTATTCCATCGTGAATGCTGATGAAATTGTCTCCATGCATGATGATCCAACGGCAGTCATTAAATCAAAAAGAAATTCCTCATTATTCATGGGGATTGACATCCATGCCAGGGGAAATGCAGATGCATTCGTTTCTGCCGGAAATACAGGCGCAGTAATGAGTACAGCAACTGTTGTTTTGGGTAGAATCAAAGGCGTGAGCAGGCCTACAATCGGCACATTTCTACCGACTCAACATGGTCGCCCCGTATTGCTTCTAGATGTTGGAGCCACCATTGAATGTAAACCAAGATTTTTGTATGAATATGCCATCATGGGTGATGTTTATTCCAGAATAGTTCAAGGAATTGACAAACCAAAAATTGGATTGCTCAATATTGGTGAAGAAGCAACAAAAGGTACTGAACCAATATTACAGACACATGCATTGCTCTCAGAGAGCACCATGAATTTCATCGGAAATGTTGAGGGCCGAGATGTATTGGCCGGCACAGCGGATGTAGTCATATGCGATGGTTTCGTTGGAAATATAGTGTTGAAATTTGCCGAAAGCATGCTCGGTTTACTTAAAGCAAAAATCAAAGGATATGCGGCAAAAGGCATATTTCATAAGCTCATGGTATTGTTCATGCTGATACCTTTGAAAAAAATATTGAAAGATTTTGATTATCAAGAATATGGTGGCGTTCCACTCCTTGGAGTAAATGGCGTGGTCATCATTGGACATGGCAAATCAAGTCCGCTTGCCATACAAAATATGCTCACCAGAGCCGTTGAAGTCATTCGCGGAGATGTGAATGGTTCCATCAAACAAGCATTGGTGGATAAGAAGGACTAAATACCCAAAACAGAAGAAACATATGCCTATTTACATTTCATCAATCGCACATTTTGTTCCACCCGATATATTTACAAATTCGTATTTCGAAGATAAGGTAGATACAACGGATGAATGGATCAAAAGCCGAACCGGTATCTCCGAGAGAAGATTCCAGACTGAAGGTCATCTTTCAGATCTGCTCCTACCTGCAGTTGAACAATGCTTGAAAGAGCGTGGAATTGGTCCTGAAGAAATAGACTGCGTAATTGTAGCCACCATTACTCCTGACAATAGATTTCCTTCTGCAAGTGCAACTCTTCAAGCAAAGGCCGGAATGGTGAATGCCTGGGGATATGATATTTCTGCCGCATGTTCAGGTTTTCTCTATGGACTCATGACCGGTGCAGGATTGATTACAGGTGGAACATGCAAAAAAGTATTGGTCTGTGGTGGTGATAAAATGAGTTCCATTTTGAATTTCAAGGACCGTACCACTTGCATCCTTTTTGGGGATGGAGGTGGAGTGGCTTTGCTGGAGTCAACAGATGATGATTCAATAGGAATTCAGGACAGCATTTTGCGCATGGATGGCAAGGGAGGACAATTCCTCTACATGAGTGATCATGGCGATGGTGCAAAAGCTCCGTTTGAGGAGTATCCTGATGAAATCAAACAGCATTATGTGATTCAGGATGGACAATCCGTGTTTAAATCCGCTGTGGTAGGAATGGCAGATGTATCTGCTGAGATCATGGAAAGAAATGCCCTGACAGCTGATGACATTTCTTGGCTCGTGCCTCATCAGGCAAATCTTCGAATCATAGATGCCACAGCTAGAAGAATGGGACTCGATCCAACAAAAGTGATTATCAATATTGACAAATATGGAAATACCACTGCCGGTACAATTCCAATTTGTCTTTCAGAATTGCATCATGAAGGCAAATTGAAATATGGCGACAAAGTGATATTGGCAAGTTTTGGAGCAGGTTTCACATGGGGTAGCATTCTCTTGACATGGGGGATCAAATCATGAGCTTAATGGCATGTATTTTTTCCGGTCAAGGATCCCAATATGTTGGCATGACCGCTGATATCATCAAGGATTTTGAATCAGCTGCAGAGAGAATGGAACAAGCTTGTGACATAGCAGGATTTCCACTCGATGAAATATGCTTCAATGGTCCTGCCGAACTACTCAAAGAAACGCGTTATACCCAGCCCGCACTCTTCGTCCATGAAGCAATCATTTGGGATTTGGTAAAGGATCATGTGCAAGTCGATGCTTTTGCCGGACATTCCTTGGGTGAATATTCAGCACTCTATGCAGCAGGCGTTCTTTCTTTTGAAGATGCCATGAAATTGGTTGTTCTTCGTGGTTCTTTGATGTTTTCAGCCGGTAATGTAAAACCCGGCACAATGTTCGCCATTATCGGAATGAGTGATGAATCAGTGATTTCGCTGTGTCAAGAACTATCCGGTGAAGAGGGAATCATTGTACCCGCAAACTTCAATTCGCCCGGGCAAGTCGTATTGTCTGGAGATGCAGAATACTTAAGACTCAAAGCTCCACTCTTCAAAGAAGCCGGAGCTCGTATGGTGACCGAATTGCAAGTGAGCGGAGCTTTTCATTCTCCACTGATGAATTCTGCATCCGAAGAATTGGGAAAGGCAATCGATGCAGTTCAGTTTCACGATCCAATCAAGCCTGTTTATCCTAATGTCACAGGAAAACCGGTCAGTGATCCATCAGAACTTCGAAAACTCTTGCTTGATCAATTGACTTCACCTGTTTTATGGGCGCAAAGCATAAAATCTATGCATGAACATGGCATTGAATCATTCAAAGAAATCGGACCGAGCAAGGTTTTACAAGGATTGGTGAAAAGAACACTTTCCGTTCCGGGTTTAGTCATTGGCGGAATTGATACATCTCTCGATATTAAAGCTATACTCGGAAAAGGAGAATAAAATGGAAACTATTCAAAAAGTTGCATTGGTCACAGGTGGTTCACGAGGTATCGGTGAAGCTATCGTGAAAAGATTGGCCTCTGATGGATTCATCGTATATGGAACATATAATAGCAGTCCTGAGAAAGCAGAAGCGATTGCCCAAACATTACGAGAAGAAGGCAAACAAGTACATTTCAAGAAAATGGATATCTCATCCGATGATTCAATTCGTGCCGGAATAGAGGAAATATTGTCAGAATCGGGAAGAATTGATGTATTGGTCAATAATGCAGGCATCACCAAGGACACTTTGCTCATGCGCATGACTGAGCAAGATTGGGATGATGTATTGAATACGAATCTTAAAGGTGCATTTTTGTGTTGCAAAGCAGTGGCCAGACCCATGATGTCTCAGCGTTCGGGAAGAATCATCAATATCAGCTCTATTGTGGGATTGAGAGGAAATGCCGGACAAGTCAATTATTCCTCCTCAAAAGCAGGAATGATTGGTTTGACCAAATCCCTCGCACAAGAACTTGCATCTCGTAATATTTTAGTAAATTGCGTCGCTCCCGGTTATATTGAAACAGATATGACCGATAAATTGAATGATGATCAGCGTAAAGCATTTGCGGACAAAATCCCTCTCAAGAGAGCTGCAAAGCCGGAAGAAGTTGCAAATGTTGTGTCGTTTTTTGCCAATGCTGATTCAACATATGTGACAGGACAAGTTATCGCCGTCGATGGCGGATTGGCAATGTAAATATCTTTTTTGTTCATTCTATTTCTGAGGTTCCCTCATGGCTGCCGTAGCAGACAAAGTTAAAGAAATCATCGTCACTAAATTGGGCGTTGAAGAATCACAAATTACTCCTAGCGCATCCTTCACCAATGATCTTGGTGCAGATTCTTTGGATACGGTTGAATTGATCATGGAATTTGAAAGAGCATTCAATATCACTATTGAAGATTCTGATGCAGAGAAAATTCAAACAGTTGGTGATGCGATTACATATTTGGAATCACACGCTTCCTGATTGGTTGCTTTCCTTTGATATTCACTGAATATCCTTTTTGCAAGCTCATGAACAGCCACTGATCCGGTATCCATTCCAGGAGATGTGGCTTTTGTTTTCCATGTGGCTATTTTTATTTCTATGTGAGAGCACAATGTCAAGATATGATTATCCAACCATAGTGGTGACAGGAGTAGGAGCCGTTACTCCGATTGGAAATACAGCACAAGATTATTGGACCGGGATGATGAATGCAGCCAATGGCGCAGGTCCGATTACTCGTTTCGATGCCGAAAAGTTTGACACTCGCTTTGCTTGTGAAGTCAAACAATATGATCCATTATTGCATATCAATCGAAAAGAAACGCAAAGAATGGATCTCTTCACACAATTTGCCATCAGTGCTTCTGCAATGGCTGTTGAAGATTCAGGCATAGATTTTGAAAAAGTAAATAAAGAAAGAGCGGGCGTGATCATCGGATCAGGTATTGGCGGGATGTGGACTTATCATCATCAACAACAGAATTTGTATGACAGAGATGGCAATCCAGATCGCATCTCTCCATTTTTCGTTCCGATGTTGATCAGTGATATAGCCGCCGGCCATGTTGCCATCCGTTTTGGATTAAAAGGTCCCAATTATGCAACTGTATCAGCTTGCGCAACATCAAGTCACTCCATTGCAGATGCACTCATGATCATGCAAAGAGGGGATGCAGATGTAATGCTGGTTGGTGGTAGTGAAGCTGTTGTTTGTCCTATGGGAATCGGCGGGTTCAATTCCATGAAAGCACTATCAACACGAAATGATGATCCCATGACTGCAAGTAGACCATTTGATCTTGGAAGAGATGGTTTCGTTATGGGCGAAGGAAGTGGCGTCATGGTGATTGAGACTCTCGAACATGCAATGAATCGCGGTGCAGAGAAAATCTATGGCATTCTTGCCGGAATTGGTTTGACCGATGATGCATTTCATATCACGCAACCTGCTCCCGGCGGAGAAGGTGCAGTTCGTTCCATGAAACTCTGCATTCAAGATGCTGGATTGGAATTGACAGATATTGATTATATCAATGCACATGGTACATCAACGCCATTCAATGATAAAAATGAATCAGCTGCGATCAAAACAGTGTTTGGCGATTATGCTTATGATATTGCGGTGAGTTCAACAAAATCCATGACGGGTCATTTGTTAGGTGCGGCCGGTGCAATCGAAGCGATTGCAACAGTAATGGCCATGAAGCATTCAATGATTCCACCTACAATCAATTATACTACGCCTGATCCGGATTGCGATTTGAATTATGTTCCGAATGCACCTATTGCAAAGCCAATCAAAGCGGCGATAAGCAATACATTTGGTTTCGGCGGACATAATGCATCAATTTGTTTTAAGGCCTACGAAGGTTGATGACATCTTCAAACACTCATTTCAAACAGGTTGAATCCATGCATTCAACCTGTTTTCTTATGTCTTGAATTTACAATGAAAGCCCCCGTTATTGTTCAACAGATTTATGAGAATTTCTTTCGATTGCCCACATTCAAGCGCAATCCGAAGAAACCACAATTTCCGATTCAAGGCCTCATCAATAAAGCCAAGAAAACAGAATTGGAACAATCTCTTGGAATTAAAATAGATCATATCGGGTACTTTGAACAAGCATGCACTCATCGTTCTTATCTGCAGGTACACCCTGAAATCCCAATCATTGCAAATGAACGATTAGAATTTTTGGGAGATGCTATACTTGGGATGGTCATCGCTGAATACTTGTTTTATCACTATGAACAAGATCATGAAGGCGAATTAACCAAGATGCGTTCATGGCTCGTGAATAAAAAATCTCTGGCGCATTGTGCAAGATCAATGAAACTAGAGCGCTTCCTTTTACTTTCTTTCAGTGCCGAACAGTCTCTTCAAAAGGGTAATGAAACTATACTGGCCGATGCAATGGAAGCAATCATTGCCGCCATTTATCTTGATTCGGGCTTGCAGCAGGCACGAACATTCATACTCGAAAAACTCATCCCGATGCTCACCAATGAAATGATCATGAAAGATTCTAATTTCAAGAGTATTTTATTGGAGCTTGTTCAATCTGAAGGTAAAGAAGCACCAAGATATTCTGTGATTGAATCGAAAGGACCTGACCATGAAAAAGAATTTCTTGTAGCAGTGTATGTCAATGGTGAAGAAATGGGTCGTGGTTCCGGCAAAAGCAAAAAACAAGCTGAACAAGAAGCCGCTCATCAAGCATTGGAATCCGTACTCAGAGAGCATGCAATTATTCCTGAAACAGAGAGGAAATAATTTTTGATGAATAATCGATTATATGCCCAACTCGCAGATGCATGGAAAGCATTAAGCAGTGTCACTTCAGTACTCATATCAGCACATATTGATCCAGATGGAGATTCAATAGGAAGTAGTCTTGGATTATTACATTTGCTGCGTGAGCAAGGCATCAAAGCCCATATATTACAACATCATCCCATTCCCAAGAATCTTTCATTTCTTCCTCATGATCATGCATTCTTATCATATGATCAACCCGATATCAAAGAAATCATAGCCGGCACTGATGCTTGGTGTATTTTGGATTTGAATGCTCCTCAAAGGCTTGGTCCGAATATTCTTCCTTTCTTTGAACACTTTACAGGGAAAGTCTTTCTTTTTGATCATCATGTTAATCCTATCTTGAAAGCAGATCATTCGCATGTGATTATTGAATCATCATCGACATGCGAGATCATTGCAAGAATGGCGCTTGAATCCAATATTGAGATTAATGCGCAATCAGCTGAATGCTTATATACAGGAATAATGACGGATACAGGTGGATTCAGACATTCTCGCACAAATGCTGAAGTAATGCGATTGGCAGCAACTCTTATAGATGCAGGCGCAGATCCTGTGAAGATTTATGATAGAGTGATGAATGCTCAATCACTAAGTTCAATGCAATTGCTTGGTATGGCATTGTCCAATCTCACCATCTCTCATGATGGAGCATTGATATTGATGATTTTGAGAAAAGAACAATTAGTGGGATATAGTTCAGAAGATCTTGAAGGTTTTGTCAATTATACTCTGAGTATTGAAGGTGCAAAGATTGGTGGACTTATCACCGAATGGGAAGATGGCACAGTGAAAATGTCTTTGCGTTCAAAACCCACACATGAAGTTCGAAGCATTGCTGAGTCCTTCGGTGGCGGAGGTCATGTCCAAGCTGCTGGCGCAAGAGTTCGCCATGGGAATTTGAAAGAAATTGTTGAGTCCATTCAACAGTTGGCAAAGATTTGAATTTTATCTGGGTAGAATCGTAATCCAAACAGTCTCTCCTCTTCGAAGAAATTCAGGTGATCTCGAAATATCGGGTTCGATAAAGATGTCTTGATCCGAGAGATTTGGATCTTTATCACCACTATTTGAAATCTCCAAAATCAAATCATATTCCATTGCTAGAATTTTGGCCTGATTGAGAGTAATGCCTGTGAATGCAACAAGATCAATACCCGGTGGACCCTGACTCACAATCAATGAAATACTCTTTCCATATGGTATCTTGCTACCGGCGGGAATTGATTGCTCCAATACAGTACCATAGGGTTTTTCTTCATCTTCTTGAAATACTGTTTCGCCCACTTGCAGACCTATGCTGAGCAAGTTAAGCAAAGCATCTCTATCGGTTTTACCAATCAAATAGGGAACCAATACCTTTTCTATGCCTCTGCTGACAGTGATATACAATCTTCTACCTTCGCGTACCTCGGAACCGGCAAATGGCAATTGACTGATGATTCTTCCCTTGGGTATTGTTTCATTATAGACTTCTCTCACTTCCGCAACACGCAATTTTGCATCACGAATGATTGGATCTGCCTTTGATAAAGTCAATCCCGTTATATTTGGAACCTTGACAACTTTGATTGCATGCACATAAGGTGGCATGACAAATGAGTCAATAATCCAAAGTATTGAAAATAGAATGATGAAAACGATGCTAATCAAGATCGCAACTTGTTTCATCCCTATGCGCTGATTCAAAAAATCTCGTATCATTGGTCCTTTACTTTCATAGCCCTAGGCAAAAGTCAATGCAAATTAGCAAAATCATCATACTTGCCCTAATCTCCTTCCAACTCTTTACTCAACTCTCAGTTCAAGCACAAGCATGGACAGGAGGAAAAGGGAAGGGATTTGTGAAGCTTTCAGCAGGCTCAATGTCCGGCTCAAGTTATTTCGAAGAAGACGGAAATAGGCGTAGTGGTTTATATGATAGTCTGGCATTAAGCAATTATACATTTGATTTCTCAGGTACTCTGATGACTCTTGAGTCAGAGTATGGTCTTAATGATGAGTTGATTATCTTTTCTAGCATGCCTTTGATTGCATATACTCTTACTGAGAAATTTGTAACGGATTCAATTGGGAATCGACCGATACGCAAACAATTGAGTAGAACACTCCTTTCCTGGTTTGGAATTGGTACACGCTATCGATTGTATTCAGGACCATTGAATGCCACCATCACGGGAGAGTTTCGATTGCCGGCATATACCGGAATTCCAAATGATCCCGCGGAGGAATTTCTTGGCGGTGGATCCAAAGAAGGAATCATTGGACTTCAAATCGGTATTCCTTTTGAAAAGAGTTGGCTCGAATTGCATGGTTCTTTGTCTCTTCGTGACAAAAATTGGAATGATCGATTTTTCATTCATGCTGAAGCCGGATTTTCATCGGTTGAAAAAACAGCACTGAAATTCTTTGTCGATATTCAACAACCATTGGGTGCGCAAAGAGATCTTCCCGAATTCGAGATAAGGAAGATATATCCCGCTGAATTTTTCACTTCTGCTGGTGCATCATTCACCGTGAATTTGCCGGATGGATTGACTTTTGAAGCAATGTA
Source organism: Ignavibacteria bacterium UBA961 (assembly GCA_002293005.1). Classification (GTDB taxonomy): domain Bacteria; phylum Bacteroidota; class Ignavibacteria; order Kapaibacteriales; family UBA961; genus UBA961. The sequence continues at coordinate 12,485 of DBCJ01000021.1, forward strand.
CAATTTGAGATTACTTGGCACGAATGCATGGAGCATCGGTACTGTCATGCTTAGCGCGGGATATGCATTCTAATGCCTTCTTTACTCGAAATATTTGGATTCTTCACCGGTATAGCAGGTGTATTTCTAACAATCAAAAGATCCCCTTTTTGTTGGCCGATTTCAGCATTGAATGTCATGCTCTATGGTGTGATATTTTACGATGCAAAACTTTATGCCGACATGGGATTGCAAGGTGTATTTCTTGTTTTCAGTATATATGGATGGTATGCTTGGACAAAAGGCTCCAAAAATTATCTGCCCGATTCATCCCCATTACAAGTGAAACAAAGCACAATCAAGGAAGTATCTTTTGGTATTCTCATTACCATCCCGATTGCAGTGATTCTTGGATATATGCTCAAGAATCAAACGAATGCCGACTATCCTTATATCGACTCAATGCTTGCTTCACTTAGCATATTTGCACAAATTCTTCAGACTAGAAAAAGACTTGAAAATTGGTATATATGGATATTGATAGATGCAGTGTATATCCTTATTTATGTTTCCAAGGACTTATATCTGTCTGCTATACTCTATGCCGTATTTCTTGCTCTTGCCATCCAAGGCGCCATTGAATGGAGAAGAGTTTCAGGGTTTTCCTCCAAAAACTTTTCGCAATAATGCCGATGCTTGACCGAGTGGGTCTTTGCGAATGAGTTTTTCTTCGCTTGCAATGGTAAAGAATAATCCTTCCAATGCTTTTTCAGTGACATATTGCGTGAGATCAGGGTTGATTCTCTTGACAAAAGGAATCTTGTTATAGGCATTCATTACAGTTGACCAATGCTTGGTTGCATCCACTTTTTCAAGAGAGCCCTCAATGACTGGTCGAAACGTTTTCGTCAATGCCATGGTTGTGGACTGTTGCAAAAAGCGAGTGCCGGCAATACTGTCGCCTTTCACAATGCCAATTGCATCCTGAAATGACATGGATGTAATTGCATCAACAAAGATGGGTAATGCTTTTGTGGCTGCATCTTCTGCGGCTCTATTAAGCGATAGAACAGCTTCATCCACAGTCTTACCCATACCGACTTTTCTCAATGTACTCTCAATATCTCGAGCTTCCTGCGGAAAAGGAATCTTGATGAATTGATTACCAAAATATCCATCCTGTTTTGATACTTCATTTGTTCCCTTGGTAATGCCATTTTGCAATGCTTCTTTAAGAGCAGAAACAGCTTCTTGCTCAGTAAATCCACCAATAGAACTTTCGCCTTTCAAGAGTGTATTGGCTTTCTTCTTGAGAGCATCAAAGAGTTGTGCTTGCATTGATTCAACATTCAAGTATAGACCCAACAATACAAGCAAAAATGGTAGTTTGCGCATGCTTTTCATTAGTGAACCATTAGTGGTGATTTGAATTATCGTAAAACTATGAATATGTATGAACATTTAAAAGGGAAGAGGCTTCTTGCTTTGGATATAGGCAAGAAAAGGATTGGTATAGCAGTATGCGACATGCTGCATATTACCACAAATCCTCTTATCACAATTGAAAATGATCCGAATGCTCTTGAAGAAATCTTGAAGATTAGTCAACATGAGCAAATTGGTGCCATCATCATCGGCATGCCACCTGAATCTGAAGGTCAAAGTAATGCAATCATCAAAGAAATCTTGAGATATCAGCAATTGTTACTTGATGCCCTTGATATCGACATCATACTTCAGGATGAATCCTTTAGTTCAAAAAGAGCAGTTGAGCAATTGATTGCATCAGGCCGTTCAAAATCATACAGAAAAGATAAATCCGTGATTGATAAAACCGCGGCTGCAATCATTTTACGATCCTTCCTGGATGAATATGATGTTTGATTTAATGCTGAAATATTTCCTTTGTATCATCATGATGCTCTTGCCGATTTCAGTGATTTCGCAAGTGCAGAAAAATGGTTCATCACTGTATCCAACTTTGGAATCACAAAGAGAACCTTTGTATACGGAAATCCGAACGCTTCATCATTCTTCCGAAGATTCAATGACTATTTTGGCAATATTTCGCATACAATATGATGCATTGCTCTTTGAAAAGTCCACATCATTCAGAGGTGCATATGTTGCATTTCCATCACTTGAGATTGAATCGAAAGACAGCAATGGGATCATCAAATCACGCATTCAATGGAAAGATTCGGTCTTTGCATCCAATTATGAACAAACCAATTCTGAATCACTCTATGCTTATGGCTTGAGAGCAATCACGGTGGTAAAAACACAATATGTCGTTATGATAGCATTGATGGACAAAGGACAGATCATCAAGAAAGTTCGAATGCCAAAAATTGCTTTACAAGAATATGCCAATCCTTTATTCACATCTGAAAACCCTTTTTCCGATGCATTCAGTCCGGATATATTCAATGGCAATATTCCATTTTCTTCCAAAAAACAATATGCTGTGTTCCAACTTTCATCAAAAGTGAAGAACTATTCCGCTTCACTCATAAGGCTTAGAGCAAATGAAGAGTATGCAAAGCATGTAAAACCTGTCTCTGCGACCAGAACTGAACTTCGGTCAAATATTACGATCATGCCGGAATTCATTGAAGAATCAGCTACTTCAAGGCCAATTCCTTTGATTGTGAAAGAATCACCCGGAATGAATCTTCTGATTGTACAGTTTCCCGATAATGTCATTGCACCGGGAAGATATTCTTTGATCCTCTATCATAGTGAAAAAAAGGGGAGACAAGATTCCATTCGATTTGATTTTGCATGTCTCTGGGAAGATATGCCTAAAACACTGATCAGCGCTGAATATGCGAGACAAACAATGAAATATCTCCTGAATGATGCTGATTTTGACAAGTTGTCGGGTGGCACAGATTTGGAAATTCGAAAGAATATTATTGATTGGTGGAAGAAGAATGATCCTACACCATCCACAATCTATGATGAGCCCATGGCGGAATACTTTCGAAGAGCAGACCGTGCATTCACGGAGTTTCAAACAATCAATGAATCTGATGGCATTATGACGCAAAGAGGTAAAATAGCCTTGCTCTATGGTTTTCCAAAAGAAAGAGACATTGAAATCCCAAGTCAGGGGATCAAGAAGGAATTATGGACTTATCCTCCCCCAATCAATAAGCGATTTGTTTTTCAACAAGAATCAGGTAAGAATTTTGCTTTGATCTCTATCGAAGATGCGAAGTGATTGTCTGTATTCCATAATGAGAACAAGTCCTGCAATACACCACAATACTGTTTCAAAAAGCATAGATTCATGTGCTGGATCCACCGCATACATTGCATAGGTGTACATCATTAAAGATCCTATGATTATGATGCTTTGTCTTTGAATGATCGAACCAAGAAAAATTAAAGGGATGAAATACCACGGATGTACTTTGGCTGAAATGAGTACCGTAACCAAAAGAATCATATAGAGTGATTCTATGAGGGATTCTTTCTTGATATATGCATATGCACTCACAATCATCACTCCAATTCCTCGAAACATGGTAAGCACTTTGGGAGCCAATAGCCACCACTCATGGATCTTGAATAATTCCAGGATATGTCTGATACCATATAAAATCACTCCATTGAAATACGTGCCTTGATAAAAATTCAAAACCGAGGCATATCCCTGAATGGCTGAGTAATTACCAATCATCATACCCCAAAACCATGGAGAGCATGTAAGCAGGGTTATGAAGAGTGTACCAATGAATATTGCAATGACATTCGTACTCTTCTTAGCATGCAATAGAAAGGGAATGATGAGTACAATTGGATAGAGTTTCAAAAGACCCAATACAGCGCAAAGCATTCCAATGAGGATACTTCTCTTGAAAGATGAATCATCCCTGAACAGCATTATTGCACCAATGATGAAAGGCAGAAGCAATACTTCATTATGGGCTTGTCCAATTCCTTCAATTGCTGTAATTGGAATCGAGAGATACATTAAAATAGGTAATAATGAATATTGATGTTTTCGAAGCCAATGATACAGTATGGTAAGTCCAATGAATTCCGAGCAAAAGAGCAATGCTTTCCACACAAACAATGTTGCTTGCAATGAATATGGAATAAAGGATGAAATCCAAGCAGAGATGGACATGAAGATTGTTGCAATCGGAGGATATATATTTTGATATGGTTTGAATGCCATCAATGTATAGGCGGAATCTCTAAGATATGAGAGTGCCGGATCATCTGCTTTCACGGCATAGAGATTTGCACCTGCGAGGGTTGCTTTGCCATAGAACAAATATCCAAAAACATCATCGGAGAGCCATGGATACATGAAGAACACTGCCAATCTTGAAAGAAGAAACAGTGAGAATAAACGGGGGAGTGTGAGAAATGAACTTCCATTGCGAAGAAGGAAAATTCCGCAAAGCGCATGAATGCCATAAAACCCTAAAAATACCTGCATGATATGTGCATTTCTCTCTGCAGGTATGAATGCATAGACCATGAAACCCATGATATATGTCCAAAAGACAATCCATAGGATTTTGTTTTTGGTCACATCAATAGACATTCAATAATTCAACTTCAAAGATCAATGTGGAATTGGCAGGGATAGAACCAACAGACCTTGAACCATATCCCATTTCTGGTGGAATCTCAAGCTTTCTCTTGCCACCAACTTTCATGGTGGATAAGCCGACATCCCAACCTTTGATGACTTCCGAAGTACCAATACGAAATGAAAATGGTTGATTTCTGTCTCGGGAAGAATCAAATACTTTACCATTTGTGAGCGTACCAACATAATGTACTGTGACAGTGCTGCCAAATGCTGGCTGTGCACCTTTGCCAACAGTGATATCGGTTATTTTCAAATTGGGATAGCTTGCAGGATCTTCCAATGTGACTGATTCACATGAAGCCAAGAAAAGCACCATAAGTAATGGAAGTATGAGATTATGCATATGATTTTCCATAAAAAAAGCCTGCTTCCTAGGAGAAACAGGCTTCATTGTACATATTCAATTAATCAATCAATACCGCATTGTCCATATTGACATCCTTGCGAGTATCAATGATGGTCGGCTTTGTATTTTCAATTTGTTCTTGGATCGTCATGAGTGCTTTCAATAGTGCTTCCGGGCGCGGAGGGCAACCTGACACATATGCATCCACTGGAATGAATTGGTCGATACCTTGCACAACTGAGTAGCTTCTGAACATACCGCCTGAGGATGCACAGACACCCATGGAAATACACCATTTTGGCTCTGGCATTTGATCCCAGATTTTACGAACAACCCAACTCATTTTATATGTTACGGTTCCTGCCACAATCAATAAATCTGATTGGCGAGGCGTGAAACCAAATTTTTCTGAACCAAAGCGAGCGCTGTCAAAACGGGGACCTGCAAAAGCCATCATTTCAATGGCGCAGCAGGATATACCCATCGGCATTGGCCACAATGAATTTCTTTGTGCCCAACTGATGGCGGCATCAACCGTAGTGGTCAAGAAGCCATCCTTCGTCAATTGATCTATTGCCATTCCAAAGCTCCTTTTTTCAAGACATAAATGTAACCTGCAAAAAGCAATACCATGAATAATGCCATGGCAGTCAAGCCAATCATTCCCAATTCCTGGAATTGAATTGCCCAAGGATACATGAACACAATTTCAATATCAAACAAAATGAATAACATTGCTACAAGATAAAACTTTACAGAGAATCTCTCCCTGGCGGTTTTGATGGGCTCCATGCCGCATTCATACACACTGAGTTTTTCTTTTGATTTATTCTTGCGAGGTCCGATAAATTCAGCGATAAGGATATTGGTCAATCCGAAGACAAAACCGACCGTTATCATCAAAAAGAGAGGCAGATATTGTTCAAGCATGCATCCAGTCCGATTTATGATTCAAATGCTTGGCAAACTTACTTTTTTTTTGCCGTCCTCGCAAAAGAAAACAATCCTATTTCACTCTCTTGTTCCCTGAAATCCAGCAAGTTTTGGAAATCCTTGAAAAATCGGGAATAAGAGCAGAATCTGTAGCCATTCGACATCCAATTTGAAACGAATATTTGCCGCTTGGGTTAGAGAATAGATAATCGAAACATATATCAAGATTCCAATGAGGATAATCAAGAAATGTCTATCATCGATTGAAAGATGGTTGGACATCTTGATAATCATCAAGATTGAGAGAAAAAGTCCAATGCCAAGAAGCAATTGTGGTAGAATTCTGGAGACTATAATCGCCGGAGTCCACATCTGATTTCTATATCTATCCGGTAATGACCAAAATTCGGTGAATCGATGGAATGAACGGTTTACATATGTTGGGAAATTTTCTGAGAATTGCCTCAGAACAATGGGTTTATATTCTTTTTCCAATTCAACATCATTCATATATCTCCTTGCGGATTCAATGTGTGCCTGTTCCTGAGAAGTCACATCCTTTTGCATACCTTCATAAAAATTCATCCACATGGGTGATTTTGTTGGGATAAAGGTCTCGAAAGTCATGGCATTACGAATTGTCCAAGGAGTAAAAATCACCAATGCTGTTAGAATGAGTGAAATCACATTCCTTTTTTTTCCAAAATAAAATAATTGAAGAGCCAATATTCCCGGCAAAAGTATCGGCTGAGTCAATGCTGTAAGCCAACCAGTAAGCATTGGAATCTTTGTGTTTAGTGATTGAAGCTTCGAATATTCAGCCAAGTACCAGAATAGGATGAAGAGAGGAACTGTCAGTGCAGTTGATTCCAATACATATGGATAATATACATAAGCGGGATGGAGCGCAAAAAGTAGAGATACGACAAAAGCAAAACGACTGCCGAATCGTATGCTACTTGCCTTGTATATTAACAAGGTTGCAAAAAACCATAGGATATGTTGCAAACCGCAAGCAAAGATTTTTCCAAATTCATCGATGAATGCAGGTAGAGAAAGAAAAAGGGGATAGACGGGTGTTTTTAATGCAGTTGAACCATTCGATAAACTATATCCGGAGCCTTCGGCGATATGTTTTGCTATATACCAATCTTCGATTGCATGAGGGATGATGGGGATTCCAAAAAGCATGACTAGCTTTATGGTGAGTAAGACAATGCCAAGCCATCCTATGAGTCGGAATTGTTTCGATTCTTTCCAATCCTTCAATACATCGAAGATCATCAAAGAATTCCGTATTTGTGATACAGTGATTTCAGATGCTCATTTACTTTTTCATAGGAATGATGAGAATGAACCCATTGTTTTCCTTTTTCACCAAGCATATGACATAGCTCTGGGGATTCAATCAATTCTACCAATGATTCTTCTAGTTGTTTTGCGGTATTCGCCACGATGAATGGATTCTCGGGTAGCCAATGTACATAGTCTTCTGTCATATTCGTGATGGTTGGTATTCCCATCGCCAATGATTCAATTCCTGCTTTCCCATAACCTGTGCCACCGAAAGAACCACCAACTTGATCTATTGAAATCGTGCATTGTGATTTGATGGAAAGAACTTCATTTCGCGGAAGATTCTCAAGCAATAAAAACTCAAAAGAGAAAGATTGTTTAAGTTTTTCAATCACCGAAAGTATGAGATCAGTTCCTTTGTA
>DBCJ01000021.1:20143-20404 GCA_002293005.1 Ignavibacteria bacterium UBA961
CGGGCAACTCACTTGGATCATAAGGATAAAACACATATTCCAAATCATCTTTCATTGCAAGATGATCGAATTCAGAAGTTAGTTTCAAGTCCGACATTTCATCCATTTCGCGAATGATGCCTCTTGCTCTGAGATCGCTTCCATAATAGCAAGTGACTATTGACTTACCCATTGCTTTCCAGCGCTTTGCAAAACGGGAATCACGAGTGAAATCTAAACCGCCATCATAGTGAATGATATCATATGTATCGAGTTGTTCGG
>DBCJ01000057.1 GCA_002293005.1 Ignavibacteria bacterium UBA961
ATCGTCAAACAATATGGCGCTGATTCACTGCGATTGTTTGAAATGTTCATGGGTCCTCTTGAAGCAGCAAAACCTTGGTCATCAAAAGGCGTCGAAGGCGTGAATCGCTTTTTGAATCGTGCATGGCGTTTGATCGCCGATGAAGATGGACAATTGCTGGATGCGGTGAAGAAAGGACATGAGGATTCGCCTGCATTGGAATTTGCATTGCATACAACAATCAAGAAAGTTGGTGATGACATTGAATCTCTGAGTTTCAATACATCCATTTCTCAAATGATGATTTTGGTGAATGAATATACCGCATCCGAGACCCGCTCTCATGAATCGATGAGTGCATTCATTCGCATACTGGCTCCATTCGCACCTCATATCGCTGAAGAGTTATGGAAGATATTGGGACATGAAGACTCAATCATCAAAGCATCATGGCCGAAATATGATGAATCGAAGATGCAACAATCCACAGTCGAAATTGTATTGCAAGTCAATAGTAAGATTCGCTCTCGTGCCACTGTCTCCGCTGATGCAACCGAAGATGAATTGAAAGAGACTGCATTGAATGATGAATCAGTGAAGAAGAGTCTTGAAGGTCTCACAATTCGAAAGTCCATCATAGTGTCCGGTAAACTTGTGAACTTCATCGCGAATTAAGATGTCATTTCTCAGACTCATCTATCTTGCCCATCGCTTTGGAACCTCGTTGAAGAAACGAGGTTTTATTGCTTTTACGCGCATAGTGGCCATACTCAGCATTGCGATTGGTTGTATGGCTTTGCTTCTTTCAATGGCAATATTGGATGGATTCAAACAAGCATTGGAAGACAATGCTGTGAAGTTCACCGCGCATATACGCGTACAATCATTCAATGGTGATATTCCACCGCCGATGCCTGATCATCTGATCAATCATCCCGCCATAGCTTCCTTTGAAATTGCATTGCAAAAAGAGGGATTATTGCGAAAAAGAGGTGGTGATATTGATGGTATCTTGCTCAAAGGAATCGATGATGAAACGGAATTCATCGCAAGACCCAAAGAGCTTCGCAAAGGTAGTTTTACATTTTCATCTGATTCATCGAAAGAAATCATCATCAGTGAAAGACTTGCGAAATCGATGGGTTTTAAAGTTGCCGACACAGCAATCATCACTTCAATGATACCCGATCCGGCAGGATCTTCGATTCCGCTTCCTGTTACGATGAAAGCAAAGATTCGGGGTTTATTTAAAACCGGCATGTCGCAATATGATCAGTTATATGTATTTCTTCCTCGAATGACTTTATCTCAATTGCTTGGCACTTCAAAAGATGCAAAATCCCATTATGAATTGATGGTGAAGCCGGGTTTTGATATCAATGCCATCGGCACAGAAATTCAAGATCAAGTTCCTTATCCACTATTCGTTCAAACAGTCTATGATCTGCATGCAGGAATGTTTCATTGGATTGAATTACAGAAAGAACCCATACCCATTGTGCTCAGCTTAATCGGTATTGTTGCCATCATGAATATCCTCACAAGTTTACTCATCATCGTGATTGAAAAAACGCGCAGTATCGGAATATTGAAATCACTTGGGATGAAGCAGTTTTCGATCATGACGATATTTTCTTTACAAGGAATTGCTCTTGGAATAATTGGTATCATGATTGGTTGCTTAGGTAGCTTCGCACTTTGTACCATTCAGCAGAATTATGGTATCATCACCTTGAATGCGGATTTGTACTTCATTGATGTACTCCCTGTCTCCATGAAAGCATGGCATTATTATCTGGTTGGTGGCTCTGCTCTTGCATTATCACTCTTCGCAACAATCATCCCCGCATTTGTTGCATCACGCATTTCCCCCACGAAAGCAATGCTGTTTAAATAATCAATTTTTGATAGAGAATATCGGTTCCGGTTTCGACATCATGCAAACTATGTGATTGGTCGATGGTATATCCTTGGAAATTGAAATCATAGTATGTATCTGCATTGAATTCCCTCATGATTCTACTCACATGAATCGCATTACAATGCGGAATCAATTCATCAAAAATGCGTTTTCCGCCAATCACAAAAACCTTTTGCGGAGCAAGTGATTCGGCTATTGATAATGCATGATTCACAGATGTAGCAATATGGACACCATGTATTGAATTCAATGATTGAGATATGATGATATGCTCTCTATTAGGCAATATACCGGGTAATGATTCATATGTTTTTCTCCCCATGATCAATGCATGATGCATCGTGACTTCTTTGAATAATTTCAATTCGACAGGTAGATGCCAAGGAAGTTTCCCGTCAAGTCCGATGGCATTATTCCTTGCAATCGCAAGAATTGCTTCAAGTGAGAATGAATGTGACATCAATTCAGCGACATTGGAAAAACATAATGCGCGGCATTGTGATGAAACATCGCCTCAACAATTTCAAAATCCATAAAATCCTTCATTGGAAATCTATCAAGATATGCTTCGATGTCAACGCTACTATCACCAAACATGGTCACCCATAAGGTGGTGCGATCTAGTGATAAAGTATATGTCGAAACCACTCCTCTTCCCATCAATTTATTGATATATGCTCTCTGCGATGGAATGAGCGAAAGAAATTCCGGCGTATATTCTTCAGGCAATGCGATATTGACCATATAACATTTCATGAATGCCTCAACGATATAAATTTGGTGAATTAAATATGAGCATTTTTTCTCTGGAATATTCCTTTATTGAATGAGGTATTCCACCCCATCCCAAACCTGATGCATCGCGACCTCCAAAAGGCATCCAGTCAACCCGAAATGCCGTATGATCATTGAGCATCACTGCACTTGCATTGAGCGATTTCATCACTTTGAATGCAATATCAGTATTCTTTGTGAAAACCGATGCTTGAAATCCAAATGGCGATGTATTGATTCTACTGATTGCATCATCAAGTGATGTATAGGAATGTACACAAAGAACAGGACCAAATATTTCCTGTTTTGTCACTAGAGAAAGCTCTGAAGGATTATACAACACGGTTGGCGCATAGAGTGTTTCCGATAGCATCTCTCCACCGCATATTTTTTGTGCTCCTTGATTTACAGCTTCTTTAATCCAGGCATGCACTCTTTGCACTTCCTTTGGATGAATGAGCGGTCCTCCCTCGGACTCAGCGGAAAGCGGATCTCCGATTTTGAATTGTTCCACTCTTTGCTTTAAAGATATAAGAAGTTCTTCGCTCTGAGATTCATGTACATATACATGTTGGGTGCTCACACAAACTTGTCCTGAATGATACATTGCACCCTTCACAATCTTCTCAAGATATTCCTCCATAAGTGCATCTTCTGCTATGATTGATGGAGCCATTCCACCATGTTCCAATGCACAGCGCATTCCGGGAGCAAGCAGAGTACGTAATTTCCACCCGATTTCACCCGAACCGATGAATGATAGGAATGCAATCCGAGAATCCGATACCATTTGTTGTGCTATGGAAGAATGACAGATCAATGCCTGACACCACTCTTTTGGTAAACCCGCTTGATGAATCATCTCGATAAATGTCAAGCATGTTCTAGGTGTGGAACTTGCCGGCTTGATAATCACGGGTGCACCTGCCGCTATTGCTGGTATCACTTGATGCACAATCAAATTCAGTGGATGATTGAATGCACTGATTGCAAATATCACACCGATAGGTTCATGAATTGTCATTGCAAGTCTATTCTGAGATGATGGCGTCAAACCCATCGGCACTTCATTCCCATGCATCGTACGCATGGTGTCAATTGCTGATTTCACACCCTGAATTGCACGCAATACTTCCACTTT
>DBCJ01000105.1 GCA_002293005.1 Ignavibacteria bacterium UBA961
TCAGCACCTTCTACCACTACCCTGATATCATCACGATAGCGAGTGAAACCATTTGCAGTACCAACAATATAATCCTCAGCAATCGGAGCATTGAAGATTCTATCATTGCCGAATTCATCCAACATTCCCTTTGGAACATTGAAAATTCCCTGCTTATTTACTGAAGCAACATCTTGTCCCCACAAATAAGTATGTGGATTCTTCTGAAACTCCTGCTTCATCGCAATATTTATACCTTCACGGAAGGTATACTGCTGTGCATTTGGATCATTTACGAAATTATATTCGCTTGTATCATCATAAGAAACCACGGATTCAGGCATCAAGTAATCAAGATAACTTGAACCTGCAGGATCAGGGGCAATCTCTGCGATGTCTGCGGCTGCAAATATTGCATTCTTATTCTCTTCTTCGATTGCAAGCAATTCTTGTTCTGTTAAAATCTTCTTTGCAAGAATAGCATTGCGGAAAGCGGGAAGTGGATCACGATCTTTCATTTCCTGAATTTCTTCAGGAGTTCTATACAATTCATGATTGTCACTGTTTGAATGTGAACCGATGCGATCACAATCAGCATGTACGAATACGGGACCTGCACCGGACAATGCATATTCCTGAGCTTCCTTCAATGCACGATATGAATCAAATACATCGCGACCATCACAATTGATGATTTTCAAATGCTTGAAACCAATGAAATTATCTGAAACGACAAGATTCGCGGTTTGCTCATGAAGAGGAACGGAGATACCGAATTTATTATTCTGAATCACGAATACAACAGGCAACTTTTCACGAGAAGCACCATTGACCGCCTCATAAAAATATCCCTCGGAACATGCTGAATCTCCACCGGAATAATACACCACTTCATCGCCATTGAATTTCTTTACCGCTCTTGCCAAACCTGCGGCATGCAATGAGTGATTACCCGTACAAGATGAACCATTTTGAATACCAATTGATGGTTTCGCAAAGTGATTACTCATATGTCGGCCACCGCCGGCAACATCAGCATCTTTGGAAAGACCATTCAAAATGATTTCTTCAATCGTGATTCCCGCAGAAAGCGATGTCATCAAATCACGATAATACGGAAAGAGAAAATCCTTGTTCTGACGAAAGATTTGTCCGAGAGCAATCTGAATACCATCATGTCCGGCACATGGAGCATGATAAGACCAGCCCTTCGCCATCTTCAAATACAATGCTGCTTTTTCATCTAGGCGGCGTCCCAGATGTTGCATTTTGTACCATGCAATAATTGTTTGCTTATCAAACCCCTTCATGTCGAAAGCACTGAACTGTGCTTTCTGAGCGGGCTTGACCGTCTTTTTCGACACAGGTTTTGTCACAACTACTTTCTTGGCAGTGGGTTTGCTCTTGGTTGGAGCTGCAACTTGCGTCTTTTTTAAAGCAATGGGTTTGACCTGTGCCTTTTTCGCGCTCGATGCTTTCGGTTTCATCTCTTTTTTTGTGGCGGTCTTTGCCATAGTGATATCTATCCTGTATTTGAATTCTTGAATTTGTTCAATCACACATAAGTCAACCAGCCATGATCATTATTACCATCATGGATGATTTCATTAAAAGCTTGTTGGATGCTCTTTGTAACTGGCCCAACTTTACCATCTCCAACACTGATTCTATCCACCGAACGAACCGGAGTAATTTCAACTGCTGTACCAGTAAAAAAGATTTCATCTGCAGTGTATAACATTGCTCTCGGAACAGTTGTTTCACGAACTTCATAACCAAGTTCTTTGGCCAATGTAATTGCCGTATGTCTTGTGATACCTTCCAAAATTGAAGATGACATCGGAGGAGTGAAAATAACACCATCATGAACGAAGAAAATATTCTCACCACTTCCTTCGCCAACATTTCCATGCACATCCAAACCAATTCCCTCGGAGTAGCCATTCATGATGGCTTCCATGCGGATCAATTGCGAACTGAGATAATTTCCGGATGCTTTTGAAACTGCAGGCAATGTATTGTTATGCAATCTTTGCCAAGAGGAAACACATACATCCACACCTTGATCCAATGCCTCTTTTCCGAGATATACACCCCATTCCCAGCAGGCAATGGAGACTTCTATCGGACAATTCAATGGATATACTCCAAGATTTTCATATCCACGATACGCTATCGGTCTGATATAACATGATTCAAGTGAATTTTTTCGAACCAATTCTTTAGTTGCCTCACACATTTCATCAATGGAGTAAGGCATTTCGCCGCGATATAATTTCACTGATTGCTCGAGTCGTTTCATATGCTCACGCAATCTGAAAATACCCGTACCCTTTGGTGTTTTATATGCGCGAATACCTTCGAACCAACCTGATCCATAGTGTACCACATGCGATAAAACATGAATCGTTGCTTTGTCCCAATCAACAAATTCACCATTCATCCATATATATGGGGTTTTTGGAATAGCCATGTTTACCTCACTGTAAATATTGTGTGAGTAATTCATTCACCAATCTGGGATTGGCTTTTCCTCCGGATGCCTTCATCACTTTACTGATAAAATAACCCATTAGATTATTTTTGCCCGAACGGTACTTTGCAATATTGTCCTCCTCACCTTCCAATGCGGACAATACAATGCGCTCAACTTCTGTTTTATCGGATATTTGCAATAAACCTTTGTCTGCCACATACTTGGCAGGAGAAATACCGGATTGCAAATACTCCGCAAATACATCTTTTGCGATTTTACTGCTGATTTTTTCATCTGCGAACAAATCGACAATCTCTGCTATTCCACTTGGCTTGATATTTTCCGCCTGCATGATGCCTATTTTTTTATCTGACAACACTTTCAAGATTTCGGTCAAAATCCAATTGCTTACAAACTTAAAGCGCTCTTTGCTCTGAATGGCAAGCATGGAGCAAGTGTTTTCGAAAAATAATGCAAGCTGTTTATCTTCGATTAATATTCCGGCATCATAGCCGGGAATGCCATATTGATCCTGCAATCTGAGTTTCATCGCCAAAGGTAATTCAGGCAAATGTGACTGTTGAATATCAATCATGTCCTGACTGACTCGCACATAACCCAAATCAGGTTCCTGAAAATAGCGATAATCATGTGCTTGCTCTTTCGAACGCATCTCTTTCGTGCACTGAGCGGATGCATCCCATTGCATCGTCACCTGCTGAACTTTCCCGCCGGATTCTATCAAGGCAATATGTCTTTCAATCTCAAAAGCGATTGCTTTTTCTACATTTCGAAAACTATTGAGATTCTTGATTTCGGTTTTTGTTCCAAATACAGAATTACCTTTCAATCGCACAGATACATTCGCATCGCATCGGAGCGACCCTTCTTCAAGATTCCCATCACATACACCGAGATATCGAACCAATTGTCGCATCGTCACCATATAACGATATGCCTCGGATGCAGAACGAATATCGGGCTCAGACACTATCTCGAGAAGTGGCATTCCTGCGCGATTGAAATCAACAAGCGTGTCTATGTCTATATCATGCAAAGACTTACCGGCATCTTCTTCAATATGTATTCTTGTGATGCCGATGTCTTTCATCAATCCTTCTTCCATTTCAATAGTCACCGAACCCTCAAAACAAATTGGATCATTGAATTGGGTGATCTGATAACCTTTAGAAAGATCCGGATAGAAGTAATTTTTTCTTGCAAATGCTGAAATCGGTCTGATCGAGCATTTCGTTGCAAGTCCAAGTAAAACAGCCATTTCCACATGTCGGCGATTTACCACAGGCAATGTGCCCGGATGCCCCAAGCAAATAGGACACACAGTGGCATTGGGAATATCACTATATCCTGCTTTGCAAGAACAAAATGCCTTTGTGTCTGTCAATAATTGTGCATGCAATTCAAGACCGATGACCGGCTCATATTTTGCAAGGATTTCGGGAGACAATTCTGGCATGCGAAATGTTAACTGTTTTAATCATGAGTATATTCATGCTTCTAGGAAAAAGTAGCATGGAAATTTCAGCAAAATTAGTTTTTTTTACGCATATTTGCGCCCTCACTACGCAATCTTGTCTATTTACCACTAACATAAAACCGATGGATGC
>DBCJ01000131.1 GCA_002293005.1 Ignavibacteria bacterium UBA961
CATGCGTTCATTTGCTTTGTCTTCAGGACGATTGCGATCGGTATATAAACGCACCTTGATCATCTTACCCATAAGCTCGGAAATCTGCGGACGCGGAAATACATTCTTTTCCATCTTTCTGCAATTGGTGCAAGTCACGCCCGTGAAATCAATGAAAATTGGTTGATTCTTTTCTTTCGCTAATTTCAGTGCGGCTTGATAATCTTCGGTCCATTCCTCTTCTTCGGATTTCGCTGAACCACCAATCGAGGCGGTTGCGGCAGGTACGGAAGAATCAGAATAAATGAATGCTTCGAATTCACCCACGGGACGACCAAAAATTCCCTGCAATAAATAGAAGGAAACAGTTGCAAACATCAAGGCCCATACAACGCGCATTGCACCAAGATTCTGAACGGGAGAATCGAGTTTCATGCGGAAAAGACCCAAAATATAGAGCATGCTGAGAATGCTACAACCAACCCAGAATGCTAGAATGAGTTCGCGTGAGAATAAGCCCAATTCCCATGTTGCATCAGTTCTACTGAGATAACTCAATGCAAGCGCTAGTTCGAGGAAACCAAGAACCACTTTCACATTATTCATCCAAGTACCGGCTTTGGGCAATTTATTGAGTCTGGAAGGAAAGAGCGCAAGCAAGAAAAATGGCAATGCAAATGCCGTGGAGAATGCAAGCATACCAAGCATCGGATAGAATAAATCTCCTTCGCCTCCCTTCACTGCGCTTGCAGCCTCACCGAATGCGGCGGCAACAAAACCAAGCGTACATGTAAATGAAGTGATGGAAAATGTGATGCCCATGAGCAATACACTTCCAAAACTATTCCCTTTCGAGGATGCCGAATTAAGTTTATTGAGCAAGCTCGGCGGAAGCATGATTTCAAATGCACCGAAAAGATTGAATGCGAATACAATGAAAATCGTTGCGAGGAATAGATTCATCAATGGATCATTCGCAAAATTTCTGATGCCGGCGGCATTGGAGAGAAGTGCAAACAATAGACCCAAAATGGTAAATGTTGCGATGATACCCGTTGCAAATACCATGGAATCAACAACGCTTCTCGCGCTCGGTTTTTCAGAACGCTTCGTGAAAAATGATACCGTGATTGGAATCATCGGATAGACACATGGCGTGGTGAGTGCGGCAAAACCGGCAAGAATGGCGGCCCAAATAAATGAGAATACGCCTTCACTCTTGGCATCATTATATTCTTTTTGAGATTCAGATACCTTGGCCTCGGCAACCTTTGTTTCACCCTTTTTTGGTGTGGGAGTTTTCGCCTGTTCAGTCACACTCACGGCTGTTGAATCAACTGCAGCAAGTGCAGTATCAGCGGCTATTAAATCGGTTGCTTCTTGCGTGACATTCATCACGATGGCATAGCGCTTCTTGGGATAGGTACAAATGCCTTCATCGGTACATACCTGCGATTCCACTTCAAGAGAATCAATATATGTTCCCTTTTTCAATGTCTTTTTCGTGATGAGCGGAACAGTGATCATCACTCTTCCATGCCATGTACCGATTTGCACTTCAAATGTTGAGTCGAATGAAATATCAGATTTTGGTGCGAGCAATCTACCGACTGTATAGACAGTATTTTTCGTGGCTTTAATGGTGGTTGGCGATGGACCAATTCCTGAACCTGATTTCGCATTGCGAACATTTTGCAAATGGTCATAGGCATGCCAACCGGACTCGATGTCAATCGAGAGGCGCACCATCACGGTATCACCAGCTTTCACAGAAAATTGCTGTTTATCGAGAGCAAATTTCGCATGCTCTTTCAAACCGGATTGAGCCGTTGCATTGGAAAATGAGAAGAGTATTGTCGCAAGCATTGACAATACGGTAAAAATACTGACACGGTATGAGGTGATATTCATGGTACTTGCTTTCAGGATTGGATTCATGGTCATTGCACGATTACCGCAAAAGGCAGTGAAATCGTTGTTGGGGGCAAACACATACTGCCATCACATAATTGATATGCAACTTCAATCGGGAATTGTATTTTCCCTTTTGTGGCTTTTTCATCTATGGTGATGGGCAATGTACAAGAAAAAGAACCTTTATATGAATGAACATCCATTTCGAATGATTCATCATATTTCGTATATGGTTTCGGGGCTATGACAGTGCCATGTTTGACCATGCCGGTGCTATCAGTGAAATAGACATCCGTTTGCTGAGGCCCGATTCCTTCACTATTAATCATCATGGTAAATCCATAGATATACCATTTTTTGTCGAGTTTGAATTTTACGGGAACATTGATGGTGGCTCCCGCTTTTCCTTTGACAGATTTGGGGATGGAAACCTTGCAATGAGATGGCTCTGCCGAGAAGATGGAGCTCTGTGGAAGAGCAATCATCATGGAAAACAGCAGAATCTGCAGTATATGGAGGGTTTTTCTCATCGCCAATCACCTGTCAGAGTTGATTTTGATGAGTCAAAATACAAAATATTGACCAACTTCAAGGGTATTCCGGCAATGAAGAAGGGTCTGAAACATGCATTGTTTTATACATATCTCAGACCCATATTCTTATTCTTGATTTTTCAGCAGGAAGGTTTCTTTTTCCACATAGGAACCGGAGGCAAATACGCCAAGTCCTCCTTCCACGCTCGCAAGACGATAATCATATTGATTTCCTCCCCAGCCTGCTTTGAACCATTTGACAAAATTGGGGTCAGGAGCAAAAATGGAGAGTTTATGTTTGCCATACCAACGGAATGCGGTCCAAACGACGGGCGCTTTCGTGCCTTGGATAAATCCATACAGAGTGAGATTTCTTAGACGTGGATTATCCGCATTTCGGCGGAAAAAGCGAAAGATTTTACGATTGCTGTCAAGAGTCGGGGGGTCGAGATATTGTCCATAACCGATTGTATCCAGACAAGTAATTGCGATCAAATATTCAGTAATCCCTGCAGTAGGTGTCCATGAAATTGAAAGTGAATCAGGTGCAAAGAGATTAAGTGTATCCACCGGATATTGCATGATGCTTCTTGGGGCATTGATCCATTCAACTCTTTTGGGTGTATAGGTGGTA
>DBCJ01000125.1 GCA_002293005.1 Ignavibacteria bacterium UBA961
GACCACCATAATCCGGGAACTTCGATGTTTTGTAATATGTCTTGTAAATTCATGTGTAGTAAGTTAGAATCAAATGAAAATTGTAATTTATGGCGTTTATTGACGAATATAATTTAAAAAATTGACTATGACATCCCACAAACTCTTACTTGGCATCACTTCCATCATTGTGTTTTGCTGCTTGCTCACGAATCCTACTCTCAATGCAGAATCCGGATATTGGAGAGTCTTTTTTAAAGACAAAGGAAATGAAGTCGTAACACCGGGTTCAAATCTATGGTATAAAACCATGGCTTTACACTCCCAGAAATCTCTTGACAGAAGAAAAAAGAATAATCCAAAAGCACAAATCATCACAAATGCTGATGCTCCGGTAAACAGTGATTATTTGAATGCAGTTTCCAAACTATCGGATTCTGTCTTGCTTACATTACGCTGGCACAACTATGCTGTTATAAAAACAGATTCTTTAAGGATGGAAAGTATCAAAAAGCTTTCATATGTGAAGGGTGTACAAAGAACTAGTGCTAAGTATTTTCCTGCTCAAACAATGTCTGCTTATGGAAGCGCTTTCGTCAAAACTCAAGATCAAGAGCTTGGAATATTGAATCCTGTTGATAATTGTGGTGTTTTTCGATATGGACCTTCCTTTAATCAAGCTTCACTTCTCCAAGTTCCACTCATTCATCAAATGGGTATTACCGGACAACATGCATTGATTTCTTTTCTTGATTCGGGTTTTCGTTGGAAAAAACATGCGGCAACGAAGAATAATAATGTAATTGCGGAATATGATTTCATTCAAAAGGATTCCGTGACTGCAAATCAGGAAGGAGATGTTTCCTCACAAGATTTTCATGGTTCCATTTGTTATTCCACGGTCAGTGGTTTTCAGCAAGATTCTTTGATTGGAATCGCGCCTTTTGCATCATTCATGCTTGCAAAAACTGAGGATATTCCTACAGAACAGCATCTTGAAGAAGATAATTATGCAGCTGCAGTTGAATGGTCGGAAGCATTGGGTGCTGATATCGTTTCAAGTTCACTTGGATATTCAGTATTTAATCAGCCATTGGAAGAGAATTATCTCTTCAGTGACTTTGATGGAAAAACCACCATCACTTCCAAAATAGTTAATGAAGCAGTGAAGCGCGGAGTTGTTTGTATCACTGCCGCAGGGAATGATGGACCTCGTGATAGCACGCTTATTACGCCATCTGATGCAGACAGTGTGATTTCAGTCGGTGCCATTGCACCTGATGGCATCACACCCGCAAATTTCACTTCAAGAGGACCAAGAGCCGATGGAAGAATCAAACCCGATATAGCGGCTCAAGGAATGGGAGTAGTATGCATCAATCCCGGCGATACTTTGGCACTCACCGCTGCAAATGGTACATCTCTTGCCACTCCATTGATAGCAGGTGCGATGGGACTCATGATATCGGCCTTTCCTGAAATACCCGGTTATATACTCAGAAATACTCTTTATGAAACTGCAATCAATGCAAAAGCAAAAGATAATATCTTAGGACATGGTCTTGCAAGAGTGCATACTGCAATGCTCGAGTCCGGAATTCTCATTTCACCCATGATTACCTATCCTGTTAATCAATATCAGAGAATTGTTTATCTCATTCAATCATCGAATCCGGTTCTTAATGCCACAATTCATTATAGAAAAAAAGGAAGGAGAGAATTTATTCCCATTCCTGCATTCAGACATGATACCACTCATGCTTGGGCAATTGACATTTTGAAAGATACTATCACTGCTGGTGATTATGAATCATATATAGTTGTGAATGATGCAAAAAGACAAAGAATCTATCCTGCGCGACTTCCAAATCGTGATTCAGTTCAAGTATTTTCTCTGAATGAATCAGTTATTCCATGTGGAATCCCTGAGCAAATATTACCGAAACATTCATATCCGATGTCCGTGGAGAATGAATCAACTTCGCAAAATGGATATTCCATTTCTCAAAACGGTATATTTCAATGTTCAATCTATTCCTTGAATGGAGCTTTGATTGATAAAAAAGAAATGGAATTGCAGGCAGGTACATATACACAGTCTCATTTGAATCAGCTCTTTCAATATGATCAAATGATTGGTCTTGTGATTCAAGATAGATCAGGTGTAGTTATTACAACCATTCTTCCACCTTATCAGAACTAAACATGCATATTCTGATTCTTGGAGCAACATCGGCAATTGCACATGCATTCGCCAAAAGATATGCCAAAGAAGGCGATCATGTATTTACTCTCATGGGAAGAAATCAACAAAGCTTGAATGCTTGTGCCTCAGAATTATCTGCATTGGGAAATAATGTCATATATCCCATTGTAGTCGATTTCATGAATCCATCGGATATCATTCATGCGATTAATGAGAGTATACAAATTGGGGGTTCCATCGATATTGCTGTACTTGCTCAAGGGTCTCTTTCCGATCAAGAAAAGGCAAAAAAAGATTTTCAATATCTTCATGATGAATTCATGTTGAATGCAATGTCCATGATCATTCCGGCGCAGTACATTGCAAATCATTATAAAAAGAATAATAGCGGCATTCTTATTGGTATCGGATCTGTTGCAGGTGAAAGAGGCAGGAAAGGGAATTATGCTTATGGCTCGGCAAAATCAGCCGTTCATACTTTTCTATCGGGAATACGAAATGATATCGGTAATGAACATATCCGCATCATGACAATAAAACCGGGATTTGTGGCAACACCCATGACTTCTCATTTGAAACAATCACCACTCTTCGTGAAGCCTGATTTTATTGCAAAAGAAATTATTCGTGGAATTGAGCAGGGACAGGATGTGATGTACATACCATCCTATTGGAGAATCATTATGATGATCATAAGAGCTTTGCCCGAAAAGATATTCATGAAATTGAATATCTAATCGCAATAGAGAGAAGTAAAGGTAAAGGTGTCACCATCAAATAATCCTTTATCACTCAACTTTAGTGAAGGGATGACAAGCAATGCAAGAAAAGATAAACTCATGAATGGGGCATGAATATCACTACCTGCTTCTCTTGCCATTTGATCTATGATTTCATATTGCTTGGCAATGTCATAACCATTTCGACTACTCATCAATCCTGCAATGTCCAAGGGAAGAATATCCACTCTTTCTCCATTTGCATATGCAATGCCACCTTTACATTCAATCAATGCATTGATTGCATTAAGCATGGATTCATCATCTGCTCCAATTGCAATGATATTGTGTGAATCATGCGCAATGGTGGATGCAATGGCACCGTTTTTAAGTCCCATGCCTTTCACAAAACCAAGCGCGATGTCTGATTTATGATAGCGATTGACATTTGCTATTTTTAGTATATCTCTTGAGATATCTGAATGCAATGCTCCTTCAATTGGATGTATCTTCGCAATGATTGACTTTGTGATCAATTCACCTGGTATACATTCAATGACGCGAATCATTTCTGACTTGGAAGGAATTGATAAAGTATCAAGTGTGATAGGGGAGATATTACATACAGCATAATTATCTGTATGTGGTGTTTCAAGATCAAAGGTTATCGAGTTATGTTTCGCTATGCATTCACCATTGACATATACTGAGTGTGGTTTGAAGTCCACTAGATTATCACAGAGTATAAAATCTGCTTTATCACCCACTCTCAATGATCCGATATTGATTCCATAATGTTCTTTGGGATGTAAATGTGCAATTCGAAGTACATCAAATACATCATAACCCATTGAAACGGCTCTTCTCACAATCTCATTGATATGTCCACGAACTAAATCATCGGGATGTTTATCATCGGAACAGAACATACAAAATTCAGGGTAGAGATTGATGAGTGGATGCAAAGCATCAAAGTTCTTTGCCGCAGAACCTTCGCGAATCAAGATATGCATTCCGTATTCTATCTTCTCAATGGCCTCTTCAAGACTATAGCATTCATGATCTGTAGTGATTCCTGCATTTGCATAAATCCTCGCTTTCTCACCACGAAGCCCTGGTGCATGACCATCTATAGGTTTCCCTTGTTCTTGAGCAATTCGAATTTTCTCCATGACCATCGGATCAGATAAAAGAACTCCCGGATAATTCATCATTTCGCTGAGATAACCGATTTCATGTTTCTTGAATAATTGCTTTATGTCATCAATATCAATGGAAGAACCCGCTGTTTCAAAACTCGTTGCTGGTACGCAAGATGGAGCTCCATATACAATAGTCAATGGTGTAAGTTTTGCATTATCAATCATGAATTCAATGCCACGCATGCCAAGTACATTTGCTATCTCATGAGGATCGCTGACCGTTGCAATGGTACCATGAGGAAGACATAATCTCGCAAATTCTGAAGGGATAATCATTGAGCTTTCAATGTGAACATGTGCATCCACAAAGCCGGGGAGAATATAGGTATGCAAAACTTCGGAAAGGCGCTCTATTGATCGTATCTTTCCATTTTCAATGTGTATTGATGCAGGATAGATACTTCTTTGGAAGATATCAACAAGATTGCCTTGAATGATTAGCATATTACTCTATGAATTTAGTACCACTTACTTTGAATATGCGGTAATTTTTGAGCCAAATATCAGATTCCATACCATATCCATCAATAATTTCAGTTGGAGTTTGAATATGGATTTTATCTTTGGTGTAAAATTGTCTGGATTCTTCCTTCCACATCAAGGTTTGTGTGGTTAATGTGGTATTAGTGCTGTCAGAACGCACATATACATTCCCCTTGGCAAGCATATCTCTTGTCACTTCATTGATTGAAGCTGACTTCGATGTCATATAACCGGCAGGCTGTGATTGATTATTCATGAATTGAACATAGACATTTGAATCGAGCAATGTTTCATTACGAGATTCAAATACCCGTGCTTTTCCTGCTTTGAGTAAGGCTCTTGTTCTTGTGGAATCAGTAAATACCATCGAAAAATCCCATATTTCATGAGTGGGAATTTGCAATGGATCGATGGTGTCTTTCACAATCACTTGTCCTGTATTCTTTGACTCATCACATGAAATCAAGAAGAAGAGACATGCAATCAACACATGAAATTTATGTAAAACTGTTGATGACATGTCGCAATTCTGCCAATTCGTGTAAGAAGTCTTTGATTTCAGACAGGGGATATTGTGTTGCGGAATCAGACATTGCTTTTTCCGGCTTCGGATGAGTCTCAATGAAAATCCCATCTATACCAACAGACATTGCGGCCCTTGCCAGTGGTTTGATATATTGTCTCAATCCTCCGGATTGCTCGCCACCACCCGGTAATTGCAATGAATGCGTTGCATCATAGATGATTGGTAATCCGGTTTCACGCATGATCAAAAGAGATCGGAAATCCACCACCAAATCATGATAACCAAATGTGGATCCTCTTTCAGTGAGCCAAACTTGACTTGCGCCGGCTTTCAGTGATTTTTCAGCTTGTTTACCCATATCATCTGGAGCGAGGAATTGACCTTTCTTGATATTTACAATCTTACCTGTAGCACCCGCTGCTTGCAATAATTCAGTTTGTCGACATAAAAAAGCAGGAATCTGTAATGCATCAACAAAATCAGCAGCCATGGAAGCTTCATGAGATTCATGAATATCCGTTATGGATTTCACTCCATGCAAAGTGGAAATATCTCGAAGATACTCCAATGCTTCAATATCACCAATACCTGTAAAACCATTAATGCTGGTTCGATTGGCTTTGCGATAAGAAGACTTGAAAATGAGATCAAATTCACATTCCTTTGCAATCGGAAGAAGTGTTTCCAGTACTTCAGAAAGCAAGTCTTTTGATTCAATGACACATGGTCCGGCTATGAGGGTAAATGATTTATTCATGGTAGATTATAAATATGCTTCCAATTCCATTTCACTGTCGAGCATTACTTCTCGTCCTTTTGATCCATTTGGTGCGCCAACAATACCTGCTGATTCGAGTTCATCCATGATTCTAGCAGCTCTTGCATAACCTACTTTCAAATAACGCTGTAAAAGGGAAGTTGACCCTTGTTGATGTCTGACAACAATACGCGCAGCATCCGGGAATAATTCATCTCTTGAATCACTTCCACCACCATATAATCCTGCACTTTTGTCAATAGCAGTTGGTAACATATATGGAGTTGTATATCCTTGTTGATTTGCAATATGCATGCAGATGTTTTCAACCTCATCTGTTGAGAGAAAACTATTTTGAATACGAACCGGTTTCGGCGCGCCACCGGGTAAATAGAGCATATCTCCATTACCTAAAAGTTGATCAGCTCCGGTACCATCAATGATTGTTCTTGAATCAATTTTCGAGGCAACTTGATAGGAAATTCTTGCAGGGAAATTCGCTTTGATCAAACCTGTGATGACATCCACGGATGGTCTCTGCGTGGCTATGATCATATGGATCCCAACAGCTCTTGCCAATTGAGCAAGTCTTATGATCGGTTCTTCTACTTCTTTGCCTGCAGTAAGCATCAAGTCAGCCAATTCATCAATCACACAGACGATATAGGGCAATTTCTTCAATTCCAATTCGCTTTCTTTGAATTTTCCCTCAGACAGCTTCGTATTGTAATCAACGATATTTCTCTGTCCAACTTTTGCTAGAATATCATATCTGTTCATCATCTCATTACACAGTGATTTCAAGACTGCTACTGCATTTTGTGGTAAAGTGATGATTTGTTCATCTACATCCGGTGAGAGTGCCAAGAAATGATTGCGCATCAATCCATAATATGTCATTTCAACACGCTTTGGATCGATGATCACAAATTTCAAATCGCGTGGATGCATTTTATAAAGTAGGGAACAGATTACTGTATTTATACCCACACTCTTTCCGGCTCCAGTTGAACCGGCAATAAGAAGGTGGGGCATTTTTGCCAAATCAGCGCAATAGACTTCACCCGATATTGTTTTACCAAGCGCCAATGGAAGTCTTTGCTCCACATCATGGAATTTTGATGACTTGATGATACTGCTAAATAACACCATTGATGGATTATGATTTGGAATTTCAATTGCAACAGTACCTCTACCAGGCACAGGGGCAATGATTCGAATTCCTCTTGCTTTCAATGCCAAGGCAATATCATCTGATAGATTTTCAATTTGAGAAATCTTGATTCCTGCCGCTGGAACGAATTCATATTGCGTAACAACAGGTCCCGGTGTTACCTGAAGATCATTGATTTCAATTTTGAATGTGCGTAGTTTTTCTTGCAATAAACGCGCATTCTCTTTCAATTCTTCATCATCTACATTGATTACATGCTCATTCTGCTGAGTAAGTAAATCCAAAGTTGGTGGTTCATAACTAATTTCTTCATCATGTATCATTGAGCGTACTTTTGCAATATCTCTTTCACTCATGTCTTCCGTATTGATGATCGGTTCCTGAACATTCAATGTCAAAGATGGAGAATTGTCATGCTCTATATCTTCGAAATGCTGAATGTCTTTTTTGAATTGTACAGGAATTGTAGGCAATGGCTCTGTTTTCTTTGGAACAGCTCTCTGCTTCTTGGTAATATTTACGAACATCGGTTCTTCTTCTAACTGTTCTTGACCACGAATGATGATAGGAGCTTGATTCGAAAAATCTGTCTCGACAGTAGATGTTTGCATGAGGCCTTGAGTTCTTTTTCTGATTATCTTCGCGGGTTCATCATCCGGTTCAGGAGAAAAAATAGCTTTATTTGTCTGCTGAACAAATGAATCTTCTTCTTCCTTAAATTCAGTTTCTATTTCTTCAGCAACTTTCTTCTTTTGAATAAAATCTATTCCTTTATCAATAAAGATTGAAAGCTTCATGAATCCGGAAATTATCGTTTCAACGCTAGTTTTGATTGATATCCCAAATCCAAGCGTGATTGTGAGAAATAATGCAACCACGAAGAAAAGCAATGATCCGACTTTGCCTATGAGAGAAGAAAGAACAAATGCTTCAAATTGACCAAATACACCACTCCATTCATTTGCCATGGAAGGAATAATCTGCTGCATCGTACCTAAAAGTCCGGACATCACCCCTGCTATCAACAAAATTAAGCCGGTGAATTTCAGAGTTCTGGAAGCAATTCTTTCCATGAAAAACACATCTTTTGACCAAAGCAAACCAAGAAATGGAAATACGATTGCCACATATCCGATTGCGCCATTGAACATCAAGTGAGAAAATACCGCACCGAATAAGCCCAACCAATTTTGTGTGGTATCTGATTTTGCCTGCATGGCAGGATCGCCCTTCAATACGGCAATGATGTCATATAACGTCATATCCGCATTGGCTTGATCTTTTGGAGTATATGAAATCAATGCCAGAAGCAATAACACGGAACTTAATGCCATGAATATTCCCAGTATTTGCATGGCCAAAGCACGATGAGATTCAGTTTCAGGTTCTTCAGGTAGTTCTGGCTGAGAACTTTTCTTTGATTTCTTGGGCTTGCTGACAATTGGTTCCAGATCATCAGAATCAAACAATGAGTCTATGATGGAATTCTTTTTACGATTAATGATAATGGAATCAGGAGGTAAAGCCATGATGTTCCTTCCTTTCTTATATACTGTTTTTCGATGAAAGTATGCTGCTTATTGCCCTGTAAGGGCATTATAATTATATCAAAAACTATGCCTCATTTAATCAGTATTCAAGAGAATAATGCCGATTTTTCTTGTTTTGGAACTTTAGAAGAGAAAAATAACTTAAGCGACTATGTTTTTATGAATATTTCTAAAAGATTGCCATGATCAAGATTGCACCAAAAGAGACAGGAATTCATGATTTATTGCGCAAAAGATGGAGCGCGAGATCATTCTCTGAGGCAATGATTGGTGATGATGAATTGATGAATTTGTTCAAGGCAGCTTCATGGGCATCCAGTAGCATGAATGAACAACCCTGGAGATTTGTATATGCAAAGAGGGGAAGCGAGGTATATGAACAAATCCTTTCCACTCTGATGCCCGGAAATGCCATTTGGGCTGGCAAAGCACCCATTCTATTGGCTGTTTTTGCAAAGAATTCTTTTGATGATGGAAATGTTAATCTTCATGCATGGCATGATGTGGGTGCAGCTTGTACCAAACTACTGTTGCAAGGTGCTGAGCTTGGTATCTTTGGTCATCAAATGGGTGGATTTGACAGAGAAAAAGCTAAAAATATATTTCAATATCCGGGTTCATTGGATATAGTATCCATTTTAGCATTGGGATATTTGGGTGAAGCCGATGACCTGGAAGAGCCTTTCAAAAGTCGTGAATTAACACCAAGAACGAGAAAATCCCCTGAAGAAATTGCATTTACATCATTTTCGGATCTGTGATTCATTCTTCGTCCGGTCTCAACTGCTCCAATGCCGAAAAGTCTTCCAAAGTTGTGGTGTCACCGGAAATGGTACCATGAGAAACTAATTCTCTGAGTAATCTCCGCATGATTTTACCGCTTCTTGTTTTGGGTAAACTACTCGTAAATCGTATCTCTTCGGGCTTTGCCAGAGCCCCGATTTCCTTTGCTACATGTTGCTTAAGTTCATTTTCCAAGGTAGAAAGATCCATATCTTTCTGCTGAATGACTGTTACAAATGCAATGAGTACATTCCCTTTGATTTCATCCGGTCTGGCAACAACAGCAGCTTCTGCTATGGCAGGATGAGAAACAAGAGCGCTTTCGATTTCTGCAGTGCCAAGTCTATGTCCGCTCACATTCACTACATCATCCACTCTTCCCATGATCCAGAAATATCCATCTTCATCTTTTCTTGCTCCATCACCGGTAAAATACATGCCTTGATGTAATTCATTTGGGGGGAACTCTGACCAATAAACACTCTTATATCGTTCACCATCGCCAAAAATGGTTCTTGCCATTCCCGGCCAAGGATATGTAATGGTAAGATAACCACCCTCATTCTCTTGACATGATTCACCATTTTTCTTAATGACATCTGCCAAGATTCCGGGTAAGGGAAGTGTTGCCGTGCCGGGTTTTGTGGGAACTGCGCCGGGGACAGGAGCAATCATGATTCCACCTGTTTCTGTCTGCCACCAAGTGTCCACAATAGGACACCTTGACTTACCGATAACTTCATGATACCACATCCATGCTTCTGGATTGATTGGTTCGCCCACCGTTCCTAATAATCGAAGTGAATCTAGTGCATATTGTTCAGGTATGTGATTTCCCACTCCCATGAATGATCGAATGGCTGTTGGTGCGGTGTACAGAATTGTGGCACCATAAGATGCAATCAATTCCCATATTCTACCGGGATGCGGATGATTGAGAGCTCCTTCATAGATGAGTATGGTCATGCCATGCATGAGAGGACCATATACCACATAACTATGTCCGGTAATCCAACCTATATCAGCACTGCAGAAATAAATATCATTCGGTTTGGGATCGAATACCATTTCGAAAGAATATCGGACATGAGTCAAATAACCACCAGTGGTATGAACAAGTCCTTTGGGCTTTCCTGTCGATCCGCTTGTATACAAAAAGAATAAAGGATGCTCACTCTCAAGGTGTTCGGCTTCACAAATATCATTCTGATTCAAGAGGATAGTATCCCAATCCTGAATCAATGGAGATTCAATATTGATTGCATCTTTGCAGATAATTGATTGAACAGTAGGGCATTCCTTGACGGCTTGTTCAACTGAAGTCAATAATGGAATTGATGCTCCGCGTCTCAGTGTTGCATTCTGCGTAATGATGCAAACAGATGAAGAATCATTGATGCGATCTCGAAGTGCGTCTGATGAGAAACCACCAAATACAACATTATGCACTGCGCCGATACGAGCACATGCCAGCATTGCGATGATGGCTTCTGGATTCATACCCATATAAATCGTTATCACATTTCCTTTTACGATCCCAATGGATTTAAGTGCATTTGCAAGAAGACATACTTTGGAATGTAATTCCTCATATGTTAGTGATTGCCGTAAACCATCTTCTCTTTCCCATAGCAATGCAGTCTTTTGCATAGTGGGTGTATTCTTGTGAATGTCCAAACAATTGAATGCAGCATTTGTATATCCTTCTTTGAACCACTGTGCATGAGGATATTTCCAATCGAGTATCGTTTCCCATTTTGAAAACCAATGAATCTTGTTTGCTTGTTCATTCCAATGAGTCAATGGGTCAAGATTCGCAATTTGCCTCATGCTTGCATATGATTCCATGGAACCAATATTTGCATTCTGGGAGAACTCCTTGGAAGGATTAAAAATTCTATGTTCTTGGAGTAGAGAAGAAATCGATTCCATGATCTATTGCTGGATGATGAATGATGGGAAAACTACAAAAAAAAAGCAGATCGGATGATCTGCTTAATATTGAATTGTCGAGTTTCAAGCTAACTTTTTCATGAGTGAAATCATTTCAATTGCAGCCACTGCTGATTCAGCACCTTTATTTCCTGCTTTTGTTCCCGCTCTTTCGATAGCTTGTTCGATTGTATCAGTTGTCAAAACACCGAAAATACAAGGAATTCCTGTATCGAGTCCAACTTGAGCCACACCTTTTGACACCTCAGATGCCACATAATCAAAATGTGGTGTTGCACCGCGGATGACAGCTCCAAGAGTGATCACGGCATCATATTTACCGGACTTTGCAAGTGATTGAGTGACAAGTGGGATTTCATAGCAACCCGGACAATATGTCAGTGTCACTGTAGATTCTTCCACGCCATGTCTATTCAATGCATCCAATGCTCCTTGAATCAGGCTATTAACAATAAAACCATTCCAGCGAGCTGCGACTATTGCAATTTTTGCATTCTGGACATCAAAATGTCCTTCGATGATTGTAGCTTTCATTTCTAAATTATATCAATGTTTTAAATAGGATTGAATGGCATCAATGGCGCTTGTACTGACTGTAAATTTCCCAAAGTTGGTTTCATCGTATTCTCGACTTCCATGAAAATCAGAACCGCCTGTCCAAAGCAAGCAATATTGATCTATGATTGAGCGATAATACTGCTGAGTTTCATAGGAATGTGATGGATGAACGGCTTCTATGCCATCCAATCCCTGCTTGATGAAACGAGAGAGCACTTGTTGAGGAAGATATCGTCCGGGATGTGCCAATACAGCAACACCACCTGCTTCATTGATAATTTTTATGCCTAATTCAACAGGGAAGTTCCATTTTGGTTCATAAGCAGGCTTGCCGAAGCTAAGATATTTGTCAAATGCAGATTTCAGGTCATTTATATATGACTTGTCAATCATTACTGATGCAATGTGTGGTCTTGCAACGGGAGCTTTTCCGGCCTTTTGCAAAACATCGTCCATTGTGATCGACATATTCGCATTATTGAGTTTCTTCACAATGCGTTCAGCTCTCTTTGCTCTTTCATGCTTGAACATGGTCAAATAATGATTCAATTGTGGATTATCGGGATCGGTGAAAAATCCAAGTAAATGATAATCTCTTCCTTGTTCATAACAACTCAATTCCAAACCGGGTATCAATTGGATGCCAATGGAATTTGCATATTCTATACCATGGATATATCCTTGCATGGTATCATGATCAGTGATAGCCAATGAATGCAGACCTACACTCTTGGCTTTATCCAAAAGTTGCTCCGGAGAAAGAATTCCATCAGAGTATGTGGTATGTGTATGTAAATCTGCGATTAATGACATCATTGTCCCATTATGTTCATTTGCAATTGAATTGCGTTCACAACAGTTGATACCATTGTATCATCCAAGGAAATCGCAATTGACAAGCGCTCATGTGTTTTTCTGATTTTAAGTTCGAATTGACCTTGTTGCAAGCCCTTTTCACCAACAATCAATTGATAGGGAAGTCCAATCAAATCTGCATCATTGAACTTGATTCCGGGTGATACATCACGATCGTCAAATAGTACATCTATCCCTTTTTGTTCCAATGCATCGTGAATTGCTTTACATGCCTTTACAGCTTCTTCGGATTTATGCAATCCAAGACCAATCAAATGCACTGTATATGGGGCAATTGATACTGGCCATGCAATCCCTTTTTCATCATGGTGTTGTTCAATCGCACATGCAATTATGCGCTCAAGTCCGATTCCATAAGAACCCATGATGATTGGTTGTTCTTTTCCATATTCATCAAGGAACACTGCATTTAATGCTTCGGAATATTTTGTTCCCAATTTGAATATATGCCCAACCTCAATTGCATTTACGATTCGGAGTGGATTTCCACCCGAAATGCATGGTTCGCCTTCGAGCACTGTTCTAAAATCGGCAAAAGCAGAAATAGTGCAATCTCTGTCAAGATCGATATTTTTCAAATGAAAACCATCTTTGTTTGCACCGCTTACAAGGCCATTCGCATGTTCAAGCAATAAATCACCAAGAATCGTAATTTCTGATGAAAGCCCTATCGGACCAATTGAACCAGTATGTGCTCCGGTTAGCTCGAACAATTCTTCAGGTTCCGCCGGACGACATTGAATGGCTTTTACATAATTCTGAAACTTGGCTTCATTCAATTGATCATTTCCACGCATCAAAATGAGATAGGCTTTGGAATCTGCGATATAAACCACTGATTTTGCGCATCGATTCACATCAAGTCCAAATCCTATTACAAGTTCATCTATCGTCTTTGCTCCGGGCGTTGGGAATTCTTCAATGGAATTGGTATTGTCTATTCTTCCAATTGGTTTCACAGCACTTACCGCAACTTCAATATTAGCTGAATATCCAGATATTTCATCAATTGCACATGTATCTTCGCCATAGGGTGATTCCACCATGAACTCTTGTGAAGCACTTCCACCCATTGCGCCGGAAGAAGCTCCAACAACAAAGAATTTCAACCCACAACGCTGATAGATGTTTCGATAAGCGATTGCATGTAAGTCATAACTCTTATCAAGACCCTCTCTTGAATTATCGAGAGAATAAGCATCTTTCATGGTGAATTGTCTGCCACGTAAAACGCCTGATTTCGGTCTCGGTTCATTGCGAAACTTTGTTTGAATCTGATACCAGATTTGTGGCATGTCACGATATGATTTGATATGCTGTCTGGCATGATATGTCATGATTTCTTCATGAGTCGGTGCAAGTATCAAACCATCGCGATTCTTGATATGGAACATCACATCACCCATCGCTTCAACACGACCAGTTTGTTCCCAAATATCAATAGGATTCAAAGCGGGAAGATGAAATTCTTGTCCGCCAATCGCATCCATTTCTTCACGAATGATTTGTTGTACTTTTTTAAGTGATCTATATCCCAAAGGGAGCTGAGAAAAAATACCTGCGCCTAGTTGTCTGATGAGACCGGCACGCATCATGAGAATATGCGATGGAATTTGCGCCTCTGCAGGCGCTTCTTTCAATGTTGGTATGAAAATCTTTGACTGATGCATGACTGTAAATCTGTCGAAACAATGGTATGGTTTAACCCAAAATATACGATATTTAAGGGAATCTTCGGGGATAAAGTCTCCTTATATTCAAATTCTTTGCCTTATTGCAAGCATAGTCCCCAAGAATTGTAATGATTCTTCTTTTCGGCTCATCATAAGTGACTTGAAATATGAAACAGTTGATTCTCATTGTGATTATATCATTTTTCTTTGTTTTAGATATACTTGCTCTCCCACAGATGAGTTTACTATCAGGTAATCGTTGTTCGAGCTGTCATGTGAATCAACAGGGAGGAGGAACACGCAATGATCTTGGTTGGTATACATATCGTGATGTTTCAGCATTGCAACCGGCAAAAGGCATAATGGAAGACTTTTGGGGAATTCAAGATACTCTAAGAGAATGGATCGGTGCTAAATCCAATATTGGTTTCGACATGAGATTTCAATATATCAGGTCAAGAAATCCTGGGAGTGAAGCATCATTTTTTCCTATGCAATTTTCAATATATGGACATCATCAATTCACTCAGTGGCTTGGCATAGAAGGGGCCTATAATGTGGGTCCAATCCGCTATAAAGGTCAACAGTCATGGTCGGGATCAGTATTATTGCAACCCGGAATTGATCTTCCACAAGTTAGAATCGGGATGTTTCAACCAACGATTGGTATAAAGAATGATGATCATACAACACTCAATAGACAGATAGCGGCTGACTGGTTAACCCCTGAAATATTAACACCTTATAGTCAGATGTCTCTCATTGCTCCACATTTTGCCAGTCCGGGAATAGAATTGGGATATGAAGGATTGCATTGGTTGAGCGTTCATGCAGGTGTATTTTCCAATGCAATACTCAATCAAAATGCAGTGACTCATAACACTTCAGGTTCATTGGCTTTTACATCAAGAATCATGTTTTGGCCAAGATTCTTTGAAAATTCGCTGAATACATATATTGGCGCATCAATCTTAGTCAATGGGGAAATGTCTATCACGCAATTTATGCTTGGAGTCGGCCTGACAGATCGATTGTCATTAAATATGGAATCGACATTATCAAATATTTCGCATGATCGAAGTATTGAACCGCGAAATATAAGTTTCAGACCTGGCGAATCGAGAACTGTTTCAGCAGAACTCATGTATCAGATTGAACCTTGGTTACTACCATATATTCGATCAGAATATGCTGAATTGAATCAAGATGCAAATATCCAGTCAACAATAATCAGACAATTCATCATTGGGGCACAGATGTTTTTATTGCCAAATGTTGAATTCAGACCCGAGTATAGAATCTTTGAC
>DBCJ01000132.1 GCA_002293005.1 Ignavibacteria bacterium UBA961
GCTGAAATCGCCGTGATGGGTGCAAAAGGTGCGGTTGAGATTTTATTCAAAAAAGAAATCGAACATGCGGAAGACAAAGTTGCCAAAGCCGCTGAACTCGAAGCCGCATACAATGCTCAATTCTGTAATCCTTATGCCGCGGCTGAAAGAGGATATATCGATGATGTGATCAGACCATCCGATACACGCAAAAAACTCATTCGCGCTCTCGAATTGCTTGAAACCAAGGAAGATTCTAATCCTTGGAAAAAGCATGGTAATATACCTTTGTGATTGATTGAATTCTTCAATACATTTTCGGGGATGAACATGAAATCAGTCGGCATGATCGCAATGCTCATATCATTGCTGTTTGCTTGTGGTATTCAAAAGAAAGGATATCCTACTTCTGAATTAAAGCCAAAGCTCATTGATGGCGAGCACTATGTATATGTACTTCCATCAGGTGAACAAGCATTTATTGATCAATTTGATTATGCCACAGAATTCGAAGATGGCTATGCCATCATTTGTGATTCCAATGAAGTCTGCGGAATCATCGATTCAACAGGTACAATCATTCTCCCCTATTCCCATCCTGATTTGTGGTTCGCAGGTGAAGGCATGTATTCATTCAGAAAGAATGGTCGCATCGGTTTCATCGATCGTAAAGGTAATATGCGAATCCCCGCAATCTATGGCGGTGATGCTGGCGCAAGACCCCGCTTTTCCGAAGGCATATGCGCAGTGATTGATTCGACGGATTCATATTATCTGTTCATTGACAAAAATGGAAGACAAGTCTTCAATAGAATCATCGAAGGAACACTCGGTGGAGCAGCCACATATTATTTTCCTGAATTTCATGATGGATTATGCGTGGCTCATGACAAATACAAGTTTGGTTATATAGATCATACCGGAAAATGGGTCATTCCACCGCAATTCGATCAAGCCCATAGATTCAGTGAAGGACTCGCAGCCGTTCGTAAGAAAGGACTCGTCATGTTCATCAATGCGAAAGGTGAAAGAGCAATCAACAAATCTTTCGGCGCAATTGATGAAGGTTGTTGTGGATTCGATTATGGATTTTTTCAGAATGGAAAAATGCGCGTGAATCTCGACTCCACACAATCAGACATTGACATCGATGATGAGCGATATGATTATCAAAGAGCCACTTGGGGAATCATCGATAGAAATGGAAATATTCTCGAAGTGGAAAAACCCTAATGAAGATCCATTATAATTCACCGGTCATTCTCACATTCTCACTCATGGCATTTGCAGTGATGATACTCTCTGTAATCACTGCAGGAACCAGTACTTCCCTGCTCTTCACGGCATGGCCTTCAGGCTTGATGAATCCACTGAGTTATCTACGGATGTTCACACATGTGCTCGGTCATGCATCATGGGAACATCTCTTCGGTAATCTCACACTTATTCTTCTGATCGGTCCATTGCTCGAAGAAAAATATGGTTCAAAAACAATGCTTGTCATGATGGTTATTACGGCACTCATTACAGGAATCATCTCAGTGTTCTTCATGAATACCGGACTTCTCGGCGCAAGTGGAATCGTGTTTATGCTCATTCTACTGAGCTCATTTGCAAATATCAAAAGTGGACATGTTCCTCTGACTTTTATCATTATTGTTGCACTCTTTTTGGGAAAAGAATTTTTGGCTTCTTTGAGACCGGATACCATTTCGCAATTTGCACATATCATGGGCGGGATTTGTGGTAGCATATTTGGATTTTTACATACTGATACACAAAAAAAAGGAGTGTAATCATGGACAAGAAACTGTTGCGCATCAATGATCAATATAGTATTCCGGAAGAAACCTTGACATTTAAAACTGTTCGTTCATCGGGTCCGGGCGGACAGAATGTCAATAAAGTGGAAACAAAAGTTCGCCTCATTTACAATATCTTCAAACATGAGGATTTACCGGCAGCAGTACGCTTCCGCTTGATGTCTTTTCCAGATATTAAACTAAATAAAGATGGTCTCGTGATGATCACCGAACAGCGCGGTGCAAGTCAATATGAGAATAAGGAATTGGCAATCAAGCTCTTGAAAACATATATCAAGAAAGCATTGATTGTCCCAAAAATCAGAAAAGCAACTATCCCGACGAGAGTCTCGAAAGAAGATAGATTGCAAACAAAACATATCACGGGCGAAAGAAAGAAAACCCGGAGTAAAAGGATTAATATTGATGAAGAATGATGTGATCATCATCGGTGCCGGAATTGGTGGAATGAATGCAGCAATGCAATTAGCCTCCAAAGGATATTCCGTGACCATACTCGAGAAGCGCTCAGAACCCGGTGGCAAAATGCGCCGGGTTTTTCATGGAGATTGTCTTTTCGATGCAGGCCCATCACTCATCACCATGCCCTTCATTCTTCGTGATGCATTTGCGCAAACAGGTGCAGTGCTTGATGAATATCTGAAATTACTACCGATTGATCCCATTTGTCATTATCGCTGGCTCGATGGCAAACAATATGATTGTCATTCCAATCCATTCAAACGCAATGAAGAAACCGAGAAAATTTTCGGCAGAAAAAG
>DBCJ01000082.1:0-1479 GCA_002293005.1 Ignavibacteria bacterium UBA961
AGAATCACTCAATGGTATTGCAGGAATTACATCACTGACCTCAATCAGTCGTGATGGAGCAAGCACAATCACGGTTGAATTCTCACTCAATAGCGATCTTGAAACATCGGCAAATGATGTGCGCGATCGGGTTGCGCGCGTGCAAAGACAATTGCCTGCAGACATGGATCCACCAACCGTATCAAAAGCTGATGCAAATTCAGATGCGATTTTGGTTGTGACCGTTCAAAGCAAAGAGCGCAATCTCCTTGAAATCAGTGATATTGCCGCGAATACGATCAAGAAGCAATTACAAACCATTCCGGGTGTGTCCGAGATTCGCATTTGGGGTGAAAGAAAATATGCGATGCGATTATGGATGGACCCCGCAAAACTCTCAGCTTATGGTCTTACTCCACTCGACATAAAATCAGCGCTTGACAGAGAAAATGTGGAATTGCCCTCAGGTAGCGTTGAAGGAAATACAACAGAAGTCACGGTCCGCACATTGGGTAGATTTTCCACGGAAGAAGATTTCAATGATTTGATCATTCGTGCAGCAAATGGTCAAATGATACGCTTTTCCGATATCGGCAGGGCAACACTTGAGGCAGAGAATATCAAAACTATTTTACGCACCGATGGAAAACCAATGTTTGGAGTTGCCATCACTCCTCAGCCCGGTTCGAATCATATTGCGATTGCTGAGGAATTCTATAAACGCATTGACATCATAAAGAAAGATTTACCTGAAGATTTGCAATTAAAGGTGATTTTGGACACCACGGTCTCCATCAAAGATTCACTCAAAGAAGTGATGGAAACACTTGTGATTGCATTTGTTCTCGTGGTATTTATACTCTTCCTCTTTCTTCGAGATTGGCGGACGACCATCATACCGGTCATCGCGATTCCGATTTCACTCATCGGTACATTCTTCTTGATGTATATTCTCGATTATTCGATCAATGTACTTACATTGCTTGGTATCGTGCTTGCTACAGGACTCGTCGTTGATGATGCGATTGTGGTACTGGAAAATATCTTCTCCAAGACTGAAGAAGGCATGGACCCACTGTCCGCCGCACATGCCGGTTCCAAAGAAATTTTCTTCGCGGTGCTTTCAACCACGATCACACTCGCCGCGGTTTTCTTACCCATCATTTTCTTGCAAGGCTTGACAGGTAGATTATTCCGTGAATTCGGCATCGTGATTGCAGGATCCGTTCTTATCTCAGCATTCGTTTCGCTCACGCTTACGCCAATGATGAGTAGCAGACTCATCAAAATCAAACATACACATGGAGCACTCTATACAAGCATTGAGGCGATTCTCAATAGACTCTTGAATGCCTATCGCAATTCGCTTGAGCAATTCATCAAGAATCCAATTCCATCACTGATTGTCACCATTGTTTCCTTTGCAATGATATGGTTATTCGGTAGTGCTTTGAGTACTGAAATTGCCCCATTGCAGGACAGAAGTCGCATGCGAGTGAG
>DBCJ01000082.1:1586-5315 GCA_002293005.1 Ignavibacteria bacterium UBA961
ACTTCGCCAAGCTTCGGAACGAGTTCAACGAATACTGCATTTGTCCGATTATTTCTTACTGATCCGGAAACAAGAAAACGCACGCAAATGCAAATCGGTAATTATGTCACACAACTCGTTAAAGAACTTCCTCAAGCAAAAGGTTTGGTGATTCAAGAACAGACTATTTCAACAGGTGGAGCCGGGATTGGCGGCTTACCCGTGCAATTCGTGATTCAAGCAACCGATATTGAAAAACTGCGTTCTGTGCTTCCCGACTTTTTGGAAGAGGCATCAAAGAATTCCGCATTTGCAGTGGTGGATGTGAATCTCAAGTTCACCAAGCCCGAACTCAGACTCGGCATAGACCGCAATAAAGCTAGAACTCTTGGATTGAACACCGCGGATATTTCCCAGACTTTACAATTTGCATTGGCAGGACAACGCTATGGATATTTCGTCAAAGATGGCCGACAATATCAAGTGATTGGTCAGGCAGAACGATTGGACAGAAATGATGTCACCGATATTCGATCAATGTATGTGAGATCAAGCGATAATTCATTGATACAACTCGATAATGTTGTGAATTTCGAAGAAAGTAGTGCTCCACCTTCCGTCTATCATTATAATCGAGCGGTTTCGGCGACAGTATCCGCCGGTCTTGCACCCGGTTATACATTGGGTGATGGAATTGATGCAATGCGCTCCATTGCAGGACAAGTGCTGGATCCATCATATTCAACCGCACTCACCGGTACATCAAAAGATTTTGAAGAAAGTTCATCGAGTTTGCTCTTTGCATTCTTGCTTGCTTTGATCTTGATTTATCTCGTCCTCGCCGCACAATTCGAAAGTTTTGTCGATCCATTCATCATCCTTCTATGCGTACCGATGGCATTGGCAGGTGCAGTATTCACACTTTGGTATTTCAATCAAACATTGAACATATTTAGTCAGATCGGCATTATCATGCTCATAGGACTCGTGACAAAAAATGCGATTCTCATCATTGAGTTCGCGCATCAAAGAGAAAAGGAATTACCAGCATTTGAAGCTGTGATTGATGCCGCGACGAGTAGATTCAGACCCATTCTCATGACATCACTTGCAACGATTCTTGGCGTTCTGCCCATTGCTCTTGCAATTGGTGGAGGTTCAGAAAGTAGAATTTCCATGGGTATTGCAGTGATTGGTGGATTGATTTTTTCTTTGATTTTGACACTCTATACCATACCAGGATTTTTTGTCATTGCTTCTCGTTTAGGCAAATCAACACAGAAATAATATGCACTCAACCATTTTTGCTTTGACTATTGTCTTGAGTTCATTCCTCTGCATGAATTTTGCATTTGCTCATAGCGCAAAAGCCAAGAGAGGCATGGTTGTGAGTGTATCGCCGATTGCATCCAAAGTTGGACTCTCCATTCTCAAAAAAGGTGGCAATGCCATTGATGCCGCAGTGGCAACAGGATTTGCACTTGCCGTCACCTATCCCGGAGCAGGCAATATCGGTGGAGGAGGTTTTTTGGTGGCACAGCTCAAAGGCAATCAATCAATCGGATATGATTTTCGTGAGAAGGCACCAAGCAAAGCAAAAAGCGACATGTTTTTGGATGCAAATGGGAATGTCATGAATGACAAAATCCGTGAAGGAGCATTGGCTTCCGGCGTTCCGGGTTCAGTCGCAGGCTTGCTCGATGCGCTTCGAGACCATGGCACGATGTCCATAAAAGATATTCTCGCACCCGCAATCGATTTAGCAGAAAATGGATTCATTCTTGATGCATCGATGATCAGACAATTTGACAAGGATATGTCATTATTCAAGAAATTTCCATCCACGATGAAAATCATGACCAATAATGGGATTCCATACAAAGTTGGTGATCGATGGAAGCAGCCGGATTTGGCGCGCACACTCAAACTCATAGCAGAAAAAGGCAAGGATGGATTCTATAAAGGTGAAATTCCCCGCTTGGTGTCTGAAGCCATGACACAAAATGGCGGCATCATGTCCGAAGAAGATTTTGCAGAATATTCCGCAATCAAGCGCAATGTCGTGAAAGGCATGTATAAAGGCTATGAAATCATAAGCATGTGTCCACCAAGTTCCGGTGGAATCGCACTCATTCAAATGCTGAATATTCTCAATCGATACTCATTTAAAAAAGAAGATTGGCATACAGCAAAACATGCACATGCGATGCTATCAGCCATGAAATTCGCTTTTGCTAATAGAACGGTGCATCTGGGTGATCCCGACTTCAGGAATATTCCTTATAAGATGTTGCTTTCACAGAACTATGCTGACAGATTATCCGCATTGATTCCCTCTGACAAAGCCATTCCTTCCTCATCCATTAAGGCTGGAGACCCAAAAGCTTTTGCCAAAGAGAGTGATGAAACGCTCCATTATTCCGTGATTGATTCAAAAGGAAATGCAGTCAGTGTGACAACCACGATCAATTCATGGTTTGGATCAGGTTTTATAGCCGAAGGAACAGGTTTTTTTCTCAATAATGAAATGGATGATTTTTCCGCAAAACCCAATACCCCCAATCAATTCGGGGTGATGGGCGGTGATGCCAATTCGATTCAACCCGGCAAGCGCATGTTATCCAGCATGACACCGACCATTGTATTGAGAGATGGAAAACCCAGACTTATTCTCGGTGCTCCGGGTGGATCAACCATCATTACCACGGTATTGCATATTCTCACGAATTGTTTGGATTTTGGAATGAGCATAGACAAAGCCGTCAAAGCGCCACGATTCCATCATCAATGGATGCCTGATGCCATAGATTATGAGGAAGGAGCATTTGATGACAAAACAATGAAAACACTCATCGACATGGGTTATCAATTCGGTAAGAAACGCGTTATCGGCATTGCAGAATGTATAGCGGTGAATCCATGGGAAGGAGTTATTTTTGGGGCATCGGATACAAGACATCACAGCAATGGAACTGCCGAGGGATGGTGATGTTTCTTCCCTCCGAACAAACATTTAAACCCAAAATGCGTCATAAGTCGCATCGAATTTGCAATCACAAGAAATCCTATGAATAATCAATCAGACATTGCTTCTGTGCATACAATGGCCGAGGCGAGCAGAACGATACAAAAAGAAATCTCAAAAGTCATCATTGGTCAACAGGATATCATAGAGCAATTGCTCATTTCTCTGTTCTCGCGTGGACATTGCCTACTTGTGGGCGTGCCCGGTTTGGCTAAAACATTGCTCATTCGCACATTGTCTCGATCTCTCAATCTCTCCTATAATCGCATTCAATTCACACCCGATCTCATGCCCAGTGATATCACCGGTACAGAAGTGATTGAAGATGACATGTCGACAGGAAAGAAACAGTTTCGTTTTGTGAAGGGTCCCATTTTCTCAAATATTGTTCTCGCCGATGAGATCAATCGTACACCACCAAAAACACAAGCGGCATTGCTTGAAGCGATGCAGGAACATTCGGTGACAAATGGTGGTAAGACCTATCAATTGGAACAACCATTTTTCGTGCTTGCAACACAGAATCCCATTGAACAAGAAGGAACCTATCCGCTTCCCGAAGCCCAACTCGATCGCTTCATGTTCAATTTATGGCTTGATTATCCAAGCGAGCAAGAAGAAGCGGAGATCGTTCGTACAACGACAACTGAGATCATTCCCGATATCAAACCGATTTTATCTGCCGAAGACATCATTCGTTTCCAAGACATCGCACGCAAGATTCC
>DBCJ01000109.1:0-22129 GCA_002293005.1 Ignavibacteria bacterium UBA961
GGTAATACTGCAAATGATGCCAATTCATCCGAAAGACCATATAAACCTGATAAAACGGGATGTATCAGCGGAGTAAAGACAAGCAAAGCATAAATGCTTGAAGTGGTGAGACCAACGCTCACACCAAATTTTCTCAGTGGTTTATTCTGTTCATTTCTCGGACCAAGCAATGCCAATCCCACTTCCTGATATGCAAATCCCACACTACGGAAAATAAATACGAAGGATTCGATTACTGGTAATACGGCAAGAGATTCAAGCGACATCGGACTTCTTCCAATGAAGAATGTGATGATGGGCATTGATGCCATGCCGATGAGTGATGTGAGTGCAAGCGGCGTATAATACGAAATCATATACCGATTCGTAAGTGGTGCTTCCGTGAAATGTTCCGGCTCATTCTTGATTGCCTTAATCGTCTCATGCGCCATGATGCGCGTTGCAATCGATTCACAAATCACACCGACCGTAAGTGAAATTCCACCAATCAAAGTGCCCGGAAAATCCGAGAAATTCACAAGCGTGATGGCGGTTACAAACATCGTAAGTAATCGAACCACCGTTCCAATCGCCACTTTCCGCGTTTGATGTGCCCTTATCAGAAGTCCTTGCCAAAATCTTCTAAAGCCGATTGCGGCGGGCCAAAAGACCATTGCGGCAAGACATCCATACATCAATTCGCCAACATCGGGCGTTAAATTCAAAAGTGAAAAGGCAAGTACATCGAATATCGGTGGAATCAGCGTGAGGAGCATGCCCACGGTCACAAGAATATTCAATTTGATGATGAAACCACGAAGAGCATAATATGAAGCTGAATCTCTGACGAGTGCAATCGATGCGCTGAGCATCATAATAATCGGAGATTCAATGATCATCGCAATTGCTGTGGCAACTCCGTAAGCAGCAAGATTATGTTTGGGATCATCCAAACGGGCAATCATGGATGTCAATAAAGGTCCTTCGGCTGCCATCATGAGCCATGTGGCAGATAATGGATACCAAAAACGAAAGATGGCTTTTTGACTAAGTGTTTCCGTGGAAGACATGGGCTTTAATGAGGTTGATTGCCATTAATGCAATCGAAATATATGCTGCAATGCTGCAATGTTACGGTATTTGCATGAGAGCATTGCCATAAAACCAATGGCATGGGACAAGCTGAAAAAAAAATCGTAATTTTGCCACCTGTTATTGTAGTCACAGGTGAATCCCATTCTGCTTTCCATTCAACATATCGTCAAGACCTATCCGAATGGTCATACAGCATTAAAAGATGTTTCTTTTGATGTTGCTGAAGGTGAATTCGTTGCCATCATTGGTTTGAGCGGAAGCGGTAAATCCACTTTGCTGAGATGCATCAATCGCATGCATGATATCACATCCGGTAAGATATTGTTTCATGGAAAAGACATCACCGGATTGCAAGGCGAAGAATTACGTAAGCATCGCAAAGAATGTGGGATGATTTTTCAGCATTTCAATTTGGTGAAAAGGCGTTCCGTTTTGGACAATGTGCTGAGTGGAATGCTTGGAAGCGCTTCCATTTGGCGTTCGATACTTGGCCAGTTTTCTGATGAAGATCGCGCTAGAGCGCTAAGAAATCTTGAAATCGTAGGTATCGCTGAGAAAGCAAATATGCGAGCCGATGCATTGAGTGGCGGACAGCAACAGCGCGTTGCCATTGCAAGAGCATTGATGCAAGATCCTTCCATCATTTTGGCAGATGAACCGGTCGCGAGTTTGGATCCGGCAACATCGCATTCCGTGATGAATTATCTTGAGGCAATCAATAAAAAACTTGGAAAGACAGTGCTCTGCAATTTGCATTTCATGAGTCTTGTGAGAAGATATGCTACGAGAGCCATTGCGCTCAAAGATGGAATCATTGTATTTGATGGAGATCCAAAAGAGATCACCGATGAGCGTTTCAAGGAAATTTACGGTGAAGATGCCGTTGAAGTTGAAATTAGATAATCAATAGAAGAGAGAATAGTTATGTCATGGTTTTTGCGTTCCAAGAAGAATATCGAGCAGACTGAGCAAAGGGATATGCCCGACGGACTCTTTGTGAAATGTCCTTCCTGCAATGACATGATTTATCGCAAGCAATTCGAAGAGCAATTCTATACATGCAATAAATGCGATCATCATTTTCGAATCACGGTCAAGGAATATGTTGATATTCTTTTTGATGAAGGAAGCTTCACTGAAACAGACATCAATGTTACTTCAACGGATCCTTTGAAATTTGTTGATACAAAGCCCTATGTGGATAGATTGCGCGATGCAAAAAAACGCTCTGAATTGCATGATGCACTCACCATCGGTTATGGAAATATTCATGGTCGACGCATCTCTTTTGCCTGCATGAATTTTGGTTTTGTGGGCGGAAGCATGGGTTCTGTGGTCGGTGAAAAGTTCTATCGCGCTGCAAAAAGAGCAATCAAGGAACGGATGCCATTCATCGTGATTTCCACTTCAGGTGGAGCGCGTATGCAGGAAGCGGCATTATCACTCATGCAAATGGCCAAGACAAGCGCGGTATTGAGTGAACTCGCCGAACATAAATTGCCTTTTATTTCCGTGATCACGGATCCAACCACGGGTGGAGTGAGCGCTTCTTATGCTATGCTCGGAGATTTGATCATCGCAGAAC
Source organism: Ignavibacteria bacterium UBA961 (assembly GCA_002293005.1). Classification (GTDB taxonomy): domain Bacteria; phylum Bacteroidota; class Ignavibacteria; order Kapaibacteriales; family UBA961; genus UBA961. Next base: position 2,660 of record DBCJ01000109.1, read on the forward strand.
CGAAAGCACTCATTGGTTTTGCCGGACCCCGCGTGGTCGAGCAAACCATTCGCAAGAAATTACCCGAAGGTTTCCAGCGTTCAGAGTTTTTGCTCGAGCATGGATTTCTGGATATGATCGTACACAGAAAAGAAATGCGTGAAACACTGCACTCAGTGTTGAGCATGCTTCTCGACAAATAATCCACATCATGTGTATAACCTGAAGTCCGCTTCCAGAGCTGATTGCAGGAGTTCTACACAGGATTTTCCACAGTGAATCCACAGGTCGAACATGGGTGTCTTCATTGCCTTGTTCATTATCATCTCCTGGTTATCACATTCGGCATATATGCTGATGATGCTGGAGTGGACTCCACTTTCCATGTGGATGTGGCTTCATGTGGCTTTGCAGACTTATCTGAGTGTAGGACTCTTCATTACCGCACATGATGCAATGCATGGTACGGTATCTCTGAATAAGCGGATTAATAATTCTCTCGGTTGGATTGCCTGCTTCTTATTTGCGGGGATGAATTATAAGCGGCTCATCACAAATCACATGGCGCATCATACTTTTCCAGGAACGGAAAAAGATCCCGATTATGACATCTCGCAGAATTATGTGATTTGGTTTTTGCGATTCATGATTCGTTATACGACAATCTCTCAGCTCATCGTAATGGGAGCGCTCTTCAATCTTCTGAAATTCATCGCACCAGAAATCAATATCTGGATATTCTGGGTTATTCCTTCTCTTCTTGGCGCTTTGCAATTATTCACTTTTGGCACTTATATTCCGCATCGCACTCCCCATACGCATGAGATGGAACCGCATAATGCGAGAACGCTCAAAAAGAATCATCTCTATGCCATGCTCACATGTTATTTTTTTGGATATCATCATGAGCATCATTCATCGCCCCGCACACCTTGGTGGAAACTCTATTCGATGAAATGATCAGAGAGTTTTAAGATGCAACTCCGCCTGCGCAAGAATCTCTTCTTTGTTTTGCATTTTGTCCCAAACGGCATACATCATCCCAATCCGATTATTACCCCCGAGCATCTCGCGATTGCGATGATAAAAATGCCAGTATAAACTATTGAATGGACATGCATCCTCGCCGACTTTCTGCTTGGGATCGAATCTGCAACTCTTGCAATAATCACTCATTGAATTGATATAGGAAGCGCTGGAAACATAGGGTTTTGTGCCAACTGTTCCTCCATCGGCGAATTGACTCATCCCCCGTGTATTCGGCATTTCCACCCATTCGATTGCATCCATGTAAATACCCAAATACCATTCATCCACCGCATCGGGATTGATGCCAGTAAGCAATGCATAATTGCCAGTTATCATGAGTCTTTGGATATGATGCGCATATGCATGGTCGAGTGATTGCTTGATGGTCATGGAAAGACAGTGCATCGGAGTATCACCTGTCCAAAACCAATCAGGCAAAGCACGCTGATGATTGAATGCATTCAGGTTGGCATATTCCGGCATATACTCGCGATAGATCCCTCGCATATATTCTCGCCATCCAAGAATTTGGCGAACATACCCTTCGGTTTGCTCAATGGAAATCAATTCTGGATTCGCATGCATCGCATCAATCGCTGAATTGATCACCTCAATCGGATGCAACATTTTAGTATTCAGGGAAAAGGAGATTCGGGAATGGAATAATGACCAAGATCTATTGGTCATTGCATCCTGATAGCGACCAAAATTTGGGAGTAAATACTCATTGAAAAAGTGCATCAATTCCAGTGATTCATCTCTATTCTTCGGCCAGGGAAAATGCTGGGAATCGACACTCCCTATTGTTTGAATCTGCATGCGCTCGAGCATGGAAGCAAGCTCAGTGACATCATGATCAAAACAGAATGGCTCGGGGATTTCAATAGTTTTTGAAATTGATTTACGGTTTTCTTTGTCGAAATTCCATGCACCTCCCATAGGTTCAGCATCATTCATCAAGATTCCATGATGCTTTCTCATGAATCTATAAAAATTCTCCATGATGCGTGTTTTCTTACCCTTAAACACTTTACTCCACAATTCATCATCACTTAAAAAATGCTCACTTGAAATACATTCATGAGGAATGTTGAGAGAATCGCACATCTTCTGCAATTCCTCATGTAATCTCCATTCATCGGGTTCTTGATATGCAAACTGCGAAGCATTGATGAGTTTGATCTGATGCAGACATTCCGTTGAAATAGATCCCTGATTATAGGCATCATCCAATTTCACATAGATGATGCGATGTCCTTTCTGTTCCAATTCTTCGGCGAATGCACGCATGGCTTGAAAAAAGCCGAGAACTTTTTGGATATGATGTCTGACATAACTGGCTTCACTTCTTACTTCAGCCATGAGATAGACCACATCATCACGCACTTCTTTGAACCATGAGTGATAATGTGATAATTGATCGCCGAGAATGAGTCGGAGAATCGGTGTTTCAGGACTTGGAAGATTGGAATGCATGCACCATCCGAACTTTGAGTGAACGCGGGCTCAGTGCGCCAAAAGACAACATCATGCGATTGACAATGCCGTGAATCGCAAGAGATTTTCTTTTCATCATTGCGCGATATGCATGTTCTGCAACTGTTTTGGAATCAGGGACGGGAAGAAGCGTGAAGAGAGAAGTATTATGCATACCGGCTCTTTCTTGAAAATTGGAATGCGTCGGTCCCGGACAATGAGCGGTCACGCTTACGCCATGCTTTTGCAATTCAAAATTGAGTGCTTCCGAAAAGCTGACCACAAAGGCTTTTGTGGCATAATACACTGCCATGAGAGGACCCGAATAAAATGCCGCAACTGATGCGATATTAAGAATTCTGCCTTTCGATGTGATGAGATCATCAGCGAAAAGTCTTGACAAAACCATGAGCGATGAACAATTTAGCTCAATCATGCGATGAAGCATGTCGGGGTCTTGATCTTTGAAATCACCAAGTAAACCAAATCCGGCATTATTGACAAGACAATCAATGGAGAGATTACGCTCTTTGACTGTTTGGTAAAAAGCAAATGCTGAGCGCGAATCAGATAAATCACATGGAATCACTTGCACATCCACACGATGTATCTCGCGTAATTTACTAGCGAGTTCTTCCAAGGCAAGAACATTTCTTGCTGAGAGAATCAAATGATGTCCTTCACGCGCCATGATATGGGCAAGTTCCAAACCAATTCCGGAAGATGCTCCCGTGATGAGTGCATGATGCATGATTATTGCTTCAATCGTGAAGAAAATGCTTTCTTGAATTTCTCAACTTTTGGCTTGATTACAAATGAACAATAGGGTTGATCACCATTTTGATTGAAATAATTCTGATGATAATCCTCTGCGGGATAGAATATGTCAACCGATTCAAGCGTGGTCACTATAGGATCGGAAAATGCACCTGATTTGTCCAATTCGGATTTATAAAACTCCGCTTCCTTCTTTTGATCTTCGGAATTATAAAAAATGGCTGAGCGATATTGCGTTCCCGCATCATTGCCTTGTCTATTAAGCGTTGTGGGATCATGGGTTTGCCAAAATACCTCAAGCAAATCCTTGAATGTCAAGAGGCGTGGATCATAGACGATTCGGCACACTTCGGCATGACCCGTCGTGCCGGTGCAGACTTCTTTATAGGTTGGATCTTTTTTCTCGCCACCCATATATCCGCTCTCTACGGAATACACACCATTGAGATCTTGGAAGATTGCTTCCACGCACCAGAAACATCCGGCTCCGAATATTGCAACTGCGGTTGTATCGGTGAATTCAGGTTTAATGCTCATGTCTGATATCTTAGCTTGTTGATTATTCAATGATTCTGCCTTACAAGAGTTAAAGAGACAGAAGACTAATGGTAAGATTCGGAGAATCTTCATGTTAAATGATCCATGGATTGCAATGATATTGTAAACATCTGATTGACATATTCTTGTTCCATGAACATTGAATATTAATGTGCACGTCTTTTATGTTTGATCGCCTCAATGATTGCCGGAAGAATCGAGAGAAAGATGATGGCGAGAACAACGAGTGAAAAGTTGTTTTTGACAATCTCAATCGTTCCGAAAAAGTATCCTGCGGTGATCAAAGAAACAATCCACAATATTCCGCCTGCGATACTATAACCGAGAAATATTGAATATGGCATCGAACCGATACCGGCGACGAATGGGGCGAATGTTCTGACGATAGGCACAAAGCGTGCAATGACGATTGTTTTGGTGCCATAATCGGTATAGAAAGATTGCGTTTTTTCAAGATAGGATTTTCTGAAAATCTTGGAATTTGGATTCGAGAATGCTTTGTTTCCAATCGTTCTTCCCATAGCATAATTCACATTATCACCCGCAATCGCTGCAATCAACAATAATGGTGCAATGATGAGTGGATTCAAAGTACCTCCCGCACAGAGCGCACCAATGGCGAAGAGTAGGGAATCACCGGGAAGAAATGGAGTGACGACGAGTCCTGTTTCGCAAAACACGATGAGCGTCAAAATTCCATATATCCAAATGCCATATTGCATTGATAAATCAGCCAAATGTTTATCGAGATGCAAGAAGATATCTATGAGAGATGCAAAATCCATAATTGTTTCAGAGTGATTGAAAAATGTCCACCTGCGTCACACCAAATGTGAGTGTGGTCAATAGCGTGAGTTCTTTCTGCGTGATTGTTTCGATGAGATCATGCTCAGCCACATAAATTCCACCTTTTTTCAATGCGTGTTTTCTGATTATTGCATCTGTCAGAGGATTGAGCAATCGCTCCGCATAGGGTGGATCGCAGAAAATACAATCCCAAGATTTGGGTATAGAAGGCGGATACTTTGGTGAATCAATGCCTTCAAGAAATGCGACAGCATCAGAAATCGCAATCGGTGATTCTTCTTTGCTCAATCCACAATGTTCCATTGTCTTGCGAATCTCTTCAGCCACGAGTGGATTCTTCTCCACGAATATGCATCGCTTTGCACCTCTGCTGAGGGCTTCGAGTCCGAGCGCCCCCGTTCCCGCGCAAAGATCAAGCACTTCCATGTTTGGTGTTGCAAGATCTATATGATGCGAAATCGCATTGAATATGGCTTGTCGCATGCGGTCGGTTGTCGGGCGCACTCCGTCATGGTTCACAGGACCGATTTTTGCTCCTTTCAAACGACCGCTCGTGATATTCATGCTTAATCGCGTGTGAGTTTTTGATACTTCAATCGATGTGGTTGATCGGCAGATGTACCAAGTCTCTTATGAAGATCTTCTTCATACTCGGAATAATTGCCATCATACCAAACAACGGAACTATTTCCTTCAAATGCGAGAATATGTGTAGCCACACGGTCAAGGAACCAACGATCGTGAGAAATCACAACGGCGCAACCGGCAAAATTGAGTAATGCTTCTTCGAGTGCGCGAAGTGTATTGACATCCAAATCGTTTGTCGGCTCATCGAGCAAGAGCACATTACCGCCATCTTTGAGCATTTTCGCAAGATGCACGCGATTGCGTTCACCGCCTGAAAGCACACTGCATTTTTTCTGTTGATCCGTTCCATTGAAATTGAATCTCGATACATAAGCGCGTGAATTCATGTCTTTTGCGCCAAGTCTGATGAGATCATCGCCGCCGGAAATTTCTTCCCAGATTGTTTTGTCATTGGAAAGTGGTCTATTCTGATCCACATATCCGAGTTTCACGGTATCACCAATTGTTATTGTTCCGCCATCCGGTGTTTCTTGTCCGGTGATCATCTTGAACAATGTTGATTTACCCGCTCCATTGGCTCCGATCACACCGATGATGCCACCGGGAGGAAGATCGAAACTCAAATGTTCAAAGAGCAATTTATCGCCAAAACCTTTTGCGAGATCATTGGCAACAATGACGGTGGAACCAAGGCGTGGTCCGGGTGGAATATAAATTTCCATATCATCATTGCGTACTTCTTGTTGTTCTTCCACCATGCGCTCATAGGATGCAATACGGGCTTTGCTTTTCGCATGTCTTCCTTTGGGATTCATGCGCACCCATTCCAATTCTTGTTGCATGATTTTCTGCTTGGCAGTGATTTGCTTTTCTTCAACGGCTAGACGCTTTTGTTTTTGATCAAGCCATGAAGAATAATTTCCTTCGAATGGAATGCCTTGACCACGATCTAGTTCCAAGATCCATCCGGCTACATTGTCCAAGAAATAACGATCATGCGTTACGGCGATGACTGTTCCTGGATATTTATGCAAATGCACTTCAAGCCATGCCACTGTTTCTGCATCCAAGTGATTCGTCGGCTCATCGAGTAGCAATACATCGGGTTGTTGCAGGAGTAATCGACATAATGCAACGCGTCTTTTTTCACCACCGGAAAGCAGATCGATCTTTGTATCGCCCGGTGGACAGCGTAATGCATCCATCGCCAGCTCAAGTCTTGAATCGAGATCCCATGCATTTGCATGATCGATACGCTCCTGCAATTTGGCTTGCTTATTCATGAGGGCATCGAAATCGGCATCGGGATCTGCGAATTGGGCGGAAATCGCTTCATATTCTTTTAATAGATTCACGGTTTCTTGAACGCCTTCTTCAACGATTTCTTTGACGGTTTTTTCCGGATTCATTTCCGGTTCTTGAGAGAGATAACCGAAAGTCACATCCTTATTGCTGGTGATTTGTCCCAGATAATCCTGATCCAAACCTGCAATAATTTTGAGAAGAGATGATTTACCGGCGCCATTCAGACCAAGCACGCCGATTTTTGCGCCATAATAAAAGGAAAGATAGATGTCTTTGAGAACGGTTTTGCTTGGTTTGTATACCTTGCTCACACCGATCATTGAGAAAATGATTTTATTGTCAACCATGAATAATATGCTTCCGCAATGAATGGAAATTTATGCTCAAAAATACGAATATCCCATCAAACCCATATTAACCATGGTTTAAACCATGGGTTCGGGTCCCTTATCCCACGACTTCAGTCGTGGTGTTGCGAGAGGGTGAAGAGCGTGAGTGGTCCTAGAGCGTGGAGAGCATCGATACACCCGAACTTGTGCCGATTCGGGTTGCTCCTGCTTGTATCATTGCCAATGCTTGTTCGAATGTTCGAATTCCACCTGATGCTTTTACTTGAATATCGGGATCGACATGTGATCTGAGTAATCGTATATCCTCGATGGTAGCCCCTCCACCTGCAAACCCTGTGGATGTTTTAATGAAATCGGCACCTGCATCGGAGACAATTTCACATGCACTGATTTTTTGTTCTTCATTCAAAACGGATGTTTCAATGATTGCTTTCACGACCGCACCGGATTGATGGGCTGTATCAACCACTGAACGAATATCATTCCAGACTATATCCTTATCACCATCGATGAGCGCACCGACTTGAATCACCATGTCAATCTCTTGTGCTCCATCATGTATTGCCTGCATCGTTTCGGCGATTTTCACGCCTGTTCTATGCATGCCATGTGGAAAACCGATGACTGTGCACACTTTTGTCGAGGACTTATGTAAAATGCTCGAACACATTCCCACATAAAATGGATGTACACATACACTGGCAAATCCAAACTCCAGAGCTTCCGAGCATAGCAATTCAATATCCTTGCGAATCGCAGTATTTTTAAGCAAGGTATGATCAATCATGCGAGCAAATTGTGCTTTTGTGATACTCATGAGGATATATCCTTGAGTGGATAGAGTGTGATCATGCTCGGACTGGCATCGCTATGCAATGGGGCAATGCCGAATTGTATGAGATAGATACCATCTTCAACATATTCGGGTACATTCAGCATTTCGGTAATAGTAGCTTTAGATCTTGTATTCTCGGGATATTGCCAAAATGCATGATGAGCCAAAAGCGCGCCACCATCAATTTCGGGATCAACAGATGGTAAATCCGTTAGAAGATGAAGAATGTCCCTTTGCGCAAGAAAGGCCAGACCTTCCGGTTCGAATGCAGGCGGATTATTCCCTGACCACATTGTCTTTTCCGACTTTCTAGATGATCGAATGATGAGTGCTTCGGGATTGGAATCTTGCAATTCATTCGCAATATCATATGCGGAAATATGCAATTGTCCATGTTCATTCATTGTTGGCGAAATTGTTGCGAGCTTACATATAAAATGCCAGCGCTCGAATACTTGCGAAATGGGGAATTCCTCTTTTGCGATATGCCAAACGCTTTCTGTATGAGTGCCATTGCCATGAGGAGCCAAATGTAAGATTGCGCAATTGACAGAACCACCCTCCATTGTTGAACCGATGAAATCACCAATTTGAAATGGTTTGAAATCCGGATTCGGAAGATGAAATGCATTAGGATTATCGGTCCCGGATTTCACATGAAATGAACAGTTGATCCCCTGCATGAAATCACATTCCATGTTTTTGTCGTCCACTTGTATGATTGCGGTAAGCTTCATGGTTATTGGATGAGTCCGATTCCGGCCACAATGAATAATATCACGCCAAGTATGATTCGATAGATGATGAATGCGCCTGTGGATCGGGTGCGCAAATATGTGAGAAGAAATGCTATCGCTGCATAACCACTGATTCCGGAAACAATGGTTGCAATTGCAAGCGAGACGATATTCTGATCGGTAAGCATCGGAATCACTTTCACCATTTGCAATAATCCACTACCAAGTATTGCGGGAATGCTGAGTAGAAATGAAAACCTTGCGGCGGCTTCGCGCTCCAAACCAAGAAATAAACCTGCCGTAATTGTGGCTCCTGATCTGGATGTACCCGGAATTAATGCCATCGCCTGAGCAAGACCTATGATTATTGCATCCTTGAGTTTGATATTCTGCATTGATATATCATACTTCGCTTTCTTCTCGGCAAGTGCCATGAAAAAAGCAACAATGATGAGCATCGAACCTATCAAAAAGAGATTCTTAGTGATATCGCCCTCGATGATGTCTTTCAGTAAAAGACCAAAAAACACAATCGGTATCGAACCAAAAATGATGAGCCATGCCATTCGGGAATTTTGAGATTGTTCTTTAACAGGCAATCTAGTGCCACTCACATTTTCTTTGACAAAAGAAGTGAGCATGGAGAGAATATCATGTCTGAAATAAATCAATACAGCGACAAGCGTTCCGAGTTGCATCACTGCCACTTGCGCTGTCCACTGTTCTCCTGATAAAACAACACCCAATATCTTCCCAACAATGGTCAAATGCGCGGTACTGCTCACGGGTAAAAATTCCGTGAGACCCTGCACTATTCCAAGTAAAATTGCATCAAGTATATCCATGTCAACTATACACCACCACTGCATTAGTTTTGTCGGATGCGAGTTTCAATGCGCTTTGTGCATTGCGCAATAATCCATCGGCTTTATCAAATGAACTTGCTTGAGCAAGACCAATCGAGATGGTCACTGTCAATCGCTTGCCATCAATATCGGCGATTGCTGATGCAATGTCTTTTCGAACACGCTCGCCCCACATCTGAGATTTATCCAGTGTTTGACCGGGAAGTAGAATTGCAATCGTGGATTCATCGATTTCACCGATGATATCGAAATCCTTCACATTACCTTTGATTTTCTTGAGGATATGTAACAATAATGATTCTTTGAGTCCTTCAGACTCCGCAAATGAATCATATCTATCCATGGTGATCAAAGCGAGTGATAATGGATAACCGAATTCTCTGGTCTTTGCCGTTTCTTCTTGAATGCGCTGTACAAAGGCTGTTTCATTGAATATTCCACGCGTTTCATCGAGAAGTGCAGTTGATCTGAACATTTCATGAAATCGCAATTGCTCAATGATTGTACCTGTTTGCTCAGCAAGCATTTGTGCAATTGTGAGATCTTGCTGTGGAATGATTCCTGATTGACTTTCGATAAACAATGCGCCATAATTGTGTGATTGCGAACGCAAGGGAAGGGCGGCAAAGAATCCACCATGCATCGGTGATTCACCGGGACTTATGCGCATGATTGTTTCATCAATATCGGACATCATTGTGGACTGTCCGCTCAAGATTGTTTGACCTATCAGCGATAATTCCAAATCGATATGTGATCCCGCCATGTTTTCTGCTTCAGGATTTCGGTAATACACCTGAAATACAGTCCAAGCGCCTTGCTCATAGTCGAACATACCAATACCCATCGTGGTGAAATCCACGACTTCACTGGTTGCCTCAAGCAAAGCAGAACTGAGATCAGCAATGCCATTTCCTGAAGAAGAAATAATCGATCTGAAACGCGTGATGGCATCCAATGCTCTGCTGGATTGCAAGAGATCATACTTTCCTGTATAACTCTGAACAAGACCGGCAATCAATTTTGTGAAATGTCCAAGGAAGCCCACACTGAGCGCATCATAAGCATCTTGCTGATCAGAATCGGCAAAGAGAACGCCGATGACCATGCCATTGAAATATACGGGTACACCAATGAATGACATCGTTTTGGCATTCGAGGTATAATAATTCAAAAGATCGAGTTCTGAAGAAGGATGAATATCGGTGAGAATTTCCGGCTTGCCGGACATCGCGATTTGCGTGATGACATCATTGCCGAATGGTAACTTTCTTTGAGAAGTAAATTGTTCTTTGGTTTCCGTGACATAAGACTCTATCACGAGTTGCTGCTTTTCATGATTGATCCATGCATAACCTGCTGTCCTCGCATCAATCACTGATCGAATCGCCATCAATACTCTCGAAAGAAGATGATCGAATTCCTTCCTAGGCTCGGTTGGAATAACGATATCCTCTTCCATGAAATCCTGAAGCGAGATGTCCAAAACGGCTCTGCGGTGACTGGTCTCAAATTGCTCTTCAATGATTTCTTCCTCCGGAATGAAATCGGGAGCTATTTGATTGAACTCTTCGGTTGATGTTGAATCGAAATCTTGTGCTTTCTCGACTAATTCCACATTTGACACTTGTTCTTGCTGGATCACAGTCATTCCCGCAGGAATTTCCGGTTCTTTGCGCATGATTCGTACACCTTCAGTGAAATCATCCGATTGAATGACTTGCTCCTCGATTTCGGTTTCTGTAGGAATAATCGGCGGAGCTTTTACGGTGGACTTCATCGTGATTGGTTCTTCTTCGACGCTTTCCGAAATTTCGGGTTGTTTGTCAAAGAGTCTGGATTGTACCGCAGGCAATGGCTTCTTACGCTTCTTCTCCATTTCTGCAGCGCGCGTATCATCGAATGTTCCTTCAAACCCATCGAAGACCATGCGCTTACCGCCTTGGCCGGGAATGACAGTCACTCGAAATTCAGGTGGAATAGTCGAGCTCACTCTATGAGAGTCGAAAGAATCGCTGAGCTTCTGTGAAACAATCATATAATGTCCAACTCCCCCGAGAATGGCAACGCAAGCGCCAATCAGACGAATTGGAATCTCATCGATAAAAATAGCGATGAGCAAACCGAGAATAACGGCTGCCAGAGAAAATACCTCGGTCGTGCTTCCAGGAACAAGGATCTTCTTGAGCGAAAAGGTACGCTTATACATAATATTTTATCGTTATGCTGTAACGATTTGAGTGGGATTTTGCTGCACTGCAAAACTAATCAAAATGACCCATAAACACTGAAAAAAAATGGTACTTGGAAAGATTCCGCATAAATTTCTGAAATTGCTTTTCATATTCTTTGCAATGGGTCATCATGTTTGATTGTTTCGGCGATCAATCATTCTATAAAATCAATAATTACAATGAATTCCTATACTCTCGGCATAACAGGTTCTTGGTGGATTTTTGCACTTTGTGCTTTGGCAGGAATTGCTCTTTCCTGGTGGTCTTATCATGTGACGAATCCTCCACTTGGAAGAATGAGGCGTTTCGTGCTTGGTTTTCTGCGCGCTTTGGCTTTGTCGCTGATTCTCTTTGCTTTATTTGAACCTGTCTTATCTATGATTCGAGCTTCACTTTCGGATCCTCGATTGGCAATCGTTATTGATAAATCTTTGTCAATGGCAATTAAGGATGGCAGCATTGATCGGGCAAAAGTCATGAAACAAGCTTTGACATTTGCAAAACTGGAGAGTCTGGATGAAGATGATATTGAGATCGTGACATTTGGCGAAGATGTCAAAGGGAATATTTCTTCGCTTTCACAAGCTGATTCAATCCCCGCGAAGAGTTTATACACCAATATCACCAAAGCATTCAAATTTCTCAATGAAGCTGATGAATCCGATGCGGTCCAGGCTGCAATTCTCTTCACGGATGGAGCTGTGAATGCGGGAGCCAATCCGATTTATGAGTCTGAATATTTTGGAAAACCGATATTCACCGTTGGAATTGGCGATTCACTAGATCCCAAAGATGCTTCAGTTCAATCTATATTGGCGAATGAAATTGTATATGCCGGAATGAAAGTGCCAATTGCGGTGACCATTCGAGCGACAGGATTTCCGAATGAATCTCAAGCAACGGTAATGGTATATGACAATGGAGCTCAGATTGGCAAAGAACAAATCTCACTAAAACCCGGAATCTCAACTTATTCTGTATCTGTCCAAACAATTCCTACTCAACCGGGAATTCATAAAATCACGGCAAGAGTATCTACTTCAGGTAATGAGCTAACGCTGAAAAACAATGAATTGTCAGAATTCATGAAAGTGCTCAAGCAAAAGCGCGTCATCAGTGTTTTTGCCGGTTCGCCCTCACCTGATGTCACATTCATCAAATCTGTCTTGGAACGCATACCTGAATCCACGATCAAGATGCATATTCATAAGCAGGGAACCGAATTTTATCCTCCTGCGCCAACGGCTCAATCGCTTGCAGATGCTGAGTCCGTCATACTCATAGGATTTCCGATTGCCTCCACACCTGCTTCAGTCATGCAGATGATCAAGAAGGAAATTGAGCAAGGAAAGCCGATCATGTTTATAGCTTCTCAATCCGTTGATTATCAAAAACTCAAAGTCTTGGAACCATATCTTCCATTTTCGGTCACTTCTTCTTCTCAGCAGGAGTATAGTGCAACACCCGATATTCAGGAAAGTGGCATTTCGAGTCCGATCATGCGCATCAATGGTGATGAGCGTGACAAAGAATTGTGGAATTCGCTCCCGCCGATTTTCAAGACAGAGACATTCATTGATGTAAAACCGGAATCTGAGATTCTTTCGAGCATTCGCATCGGGTCTTCTCCTGTACCCGAGCCACTGATCATGACGCGAACATTTGCCGGGAATCGCTCTCTGGCTGTTCTTGGTTATGGAATTTATCGATGGAAATTACTCGGCATGGCACCCGATATTGCCCGTGGATCAAGTGAATCACCCGATATCTTGTCCTCTTTCATTGATCAGAGCATTCAATGGATTGGTGCTTCGGAAAAAGAAAAACTTGTCAAGATTCGATCTTCCAGGAAATTCTATATCGGTGGAGAGAAGGTCGAAATGATTGCTCAAGTGTACAATGCTTCTCTAGATCCTGTGGATGATGCAACAGTATCCGTGAACATTTCCGGACCCGGTACCAAGCGTGAAATCAGACTCGCAAATATGGGTGCGGGAAGATATTCGGCATCCATTTCAAGTTTGCCTGCAGGTGATTATTTCTATCAAGGATCGGCAAGTAAAGGTGGTGTTTTAGGAAAAGATGATGGCAGATTCAGCATCGGAGCGGAATCAGCCGAATATCTGAATCTCAAAATGAATGCTCCATTATTGAGATCCATGGCTGAAATCACGGGAGGGAAATTCTATACCCCGAATACGGTTTCAGGATTTATTGATGATTTAAAGAAGCATCCAAGATTCAATCAAACATCGATCGTGAGAGAATCAGAAATCGCATTGTGGAATAATCTGTGGCTCTTGATGATTGCAATTTCAGCTTTTGCCATCGAATGGTTCCTGCGTAAGAGAAGTGGTTTGATTTAATGTGATTCAATCCAATCTTTGATATCATCCAAGAGATCATCCGCAGGCCAATGTCCACCATCGAAAGGAATGAATCGATGATTGATTTGTGCATTCAACAATTGTTTGGAAAATGATTCGGCAACCGAAAAGGGGACAGTTCCATCTTGCCGACCATGCACTATTAGTAAATCTCGATTCAGCGATTTCACTTTTGATAGATTTTCTTCGATTCTACCTTCAGGAAACATACTTCCGCATAATGTGATGGCACTTGAGAATGATTCCGGATATCGGCTCATCAAAACAGATGCAAAGAATCCACCCTGGGAAAAACCCATCACAATCTGTGGATCATTTGAAATTGGCAATGTTTTTTTCGCATGATTCAATGTCGATACATACCATTCTGCCGTTTGATTGATCACATCTTCTTGCAAGGAATCCGGGAAGAAATGATCCTCACCTCTACCCGATAATTTCATGGCTCCCGATTGAATGGATTCTTTGAATTTCACATAGGGCGCTTCGGGAGCGATGATGATATGATTCTTCAATTCAAATCGTTCGGCCCATTTCAGCATGAAAACAGGTTCAAGTCCATTCCCATGCAAAAGTAGTATTGCTCGATATGTTTTCGTAGAATCATAGTTCTTGGGAAATAAAATGCGATATCTGGCGAGTCTTTTTTGTTCCGCGAAACCAATTGGAAATAGCCTCTGATCAGACTGCTCTTGTGCATTTTGAATCAAAGCGGTCCATGCATTGTCTGAACCCCAAAATGCCGAAGATAAATTCATTGCAAGTTGCGATTTTGACTGAATGAATTGTCTGAGGATGGTGTCTTGTTCAATCAAAAACACTTCATTGAGTCCGGCCTGCAATGATTGTTCAAGTGCGAAAATAACTGCGCTGTCTTTACCCATTCTTGCCTGACATGATGCAAGATGAACGAAAGCTTGAGCATCTCTTGGCATGGCGAGTGTCCATGTTTCAAAATGCTGTATGGCTTTTGCATATTCACCAAGAATCATCGCTTCTTTTCCTTTCTGGAAAGCCGAGCGAAGATCAGGAGATTGAGAATAGGAAGAACAGAATGGAATCAGAAGAAAAAAGAAATATATCCCCGATAGTATAACACTTTCAGTTCGGGTTGGAACATAGCGTGCCCGGAACAGGACTTGAACCTGCACATCCTTTCGAATACTACAACCTGAATATAGCGCGTCTGCCAATTTCGCCATCCGGGCAATTAAATTTGTGATGCGAATTTACGAAAAAATACCATTTTTGTTCTCGCAATAGCCATTTCTCAATATTCTTCTCAATCATTGCAAGTCATTGTATCATTCATATTGCTTTTATCAATGAGTATTCCTTTTACAGGAACCATTATGTATTTGCAACATGAAAAGGGAATTGCAAAAAGTGAAATGAGTGAATATCTTCAAGCGTATTCAAAGAAAGATGTAATCGATATCATTGTACACAAAGATCAAATTCACACAATTCTCGAATGGGAACATGAAAGAGAATTTGAATTATCCGGTGAAATGTATGATGTGATATCATCACAAATAATGGGTGATAGCATTATCTATCAATGTCTTCATGATGCAAAAGAAACTTCAATCAATAAGCGGATACTCTCATTCATCAAGAGTTATCTGAAAGACGAAGCAGGAAGCGATGCTTCTCTTATTTTCTATTCAGATATTTTTAAAGTCCTCCATCCTCCTATTTCCTCAATTATTGATGAACATACTTTGATGGAAATGCGGTCCGTTTTCATCGGGTATGATGATTCCACCAATCCTCAATATTTCAATCAACCTTCCATTCCTCCTCCAAGGATGATATAAGCTCACATATTTGATGCTGATGTGCATCAAGCTTATTCATTTTTGGAGTCAACATGAACTTTCTACTTAGCTTCATGGTGATGCTATTCATATGCGTGCAAATCAATGCGCAAAAGCTCACCATAGTCAATGCCGAAGATAATAATCCAATTTCACATGCTATTCTACTTGACCATTCAGCCAAGAAATGGCATCGCGTGAATGTGGATGGTACCATCATTATTTCAGCATTATCAATACAAGATAGCTTTTCGATTCGAGCCCATGGATTTAAAACAAAAGGTTTTAGAATCTCTCAAATACCAATTACGGATACCATTATTGCTTTGGATGAAATGGGTATATCTCTCAATGATATTGTGATTGCGGCAAGTAGGTGGAGTCAGCAATCGAGTGATCAATCTCAAAAAAACATAGGAATATCACTGCAGGAAGTGGCTTTGAAAAATCCACAAACTGCTGCTGATTTACTGGGTATTTCAGGCAAAGTGTTCATACAAAAAAGTCAACAAGGCGGAGGTAGTCCCATGATACGGGGTTTTGCCACGAATAGATTGCTCTATAGCATTGATGGAATTCGAATGAACACTGCGATATTCAGAGCAGGGAATATTCAGAATGTGATTTCACTCGATCCATTTGCAATCGAAAGAACAGAGGTGCTATTCGGACCAAGTTCTGTGATTTATGGGAGCGATGCAATCGGCGGTGTGATGAGTTTTCAGACATTGTCACCAATGCTATCGGATGATGATTCGCCCAATATGAATTGGAATATACATTCACGGTATTCTTCTGCCAATAATGAAATGACGGGTCATGCCGATTTCAGAATCGGTTGGAAAGAATTTGCAAGCGTGACAAGCATCACTCATAGCAATTATGGGGATTTATACATGGGTTCTCATGGACCAAGTGAATATCTCAGGCCTTTCTCAGTGAAGAGAATAGGTGACAAGGATAGCATCATACAGAATCCTGATCAACAATTGCAGATTCCATCGGGTTATTCTCAATTGAATATTATGCAAAAATTCCTCTATACTCCACATGAAGACTGGCATATTGAATATGGATTACATCTTTCGAAGACAAGTGAATATGACAGATATGACAGACATATTCGCTATAAAAACGGACTTCCAAGATATGGGGAATGGAAATATGGTCCGCAAATCTGGAATATGCATGCTTTGTCCATTCAGCATGCCGGACAATATGCTTTTTATGATTCCATGCAGATTCGATTGGCTTATCAATTTTTCGAAGAAAGCCGAATCAGTCGTGATATATATATGAATACCCGCGAAATTCGCAAGGAACAAGTTGATGCTTATTCATTCAATATTGATTTGGTTAAGTCAATTGGTGAAGTACAATGGTATTATGGACTGGAAGGTGTATTGAATGATGTGCAATCAATGGGTATCAATCAAAATATCGTCAATGGGGATACATTTAATGGTCCATCTCGGTACCCAAATTCCGATTGGCAAAGCTTCGGAGCTTATCTTACAGGAAATTATGCATTGGATGAGAAAACCAATATTCAATCCGGTTTGAGAATCTCTTATTATGGCATCAATGCGACATTTGATACGACTTTTTACCCATTCCCATTCACTGCTACATCACTAAGTAATATGTCATTGACAGGTAATGCAGGAATAGTGCATCGTATCTCCAATGATTTGTCCCTATCTGCCAATATTGCTACTGCATTCAGATCTCCAAATATCGATGATATGGGGAAGGTCTTTGACATACAAGCAGGATATGTTGTAGTTCCTAATACTTCATTGAAGGCAGAACAAGCATTGAATGGAGATATTGGATTGACAAAAATATTCGCAGATAAAGTAAAGATTGATATTGCGGGATACTATACCATCTTAAATGATGCATTGGTTCGCAGAGATTATACACTCAATGGACAAGACAGCATACTCTATGATGGAGAATTGAGTCGCGTTCAAGCAATTCAAAATGCTGCCACGGCTTTTGTTTGGGGCTTACAATTTGGACTTGAAGCCAAGTTTGGATATGGTTTGTCCTTTCATGCAGATATCAATCATCAAATTGGTGAGGAAGAAATGGATGATGGTACGAAATCACCTTCTCGTCATGCGCCTCCATTATTTGGTATGTCTTCATTGCGCTATAAAAAGGGCTCTTTTGTTGTGGATCTCGGAGTTCAATTCTCCGGTGAACGATCTTTTGAAACCATGCCATTCGAGGAAATTGGAAAACCTGAGATCTATGCTGTGGATATGAATGGTAAACCATATTCACCCGCTTGGTATACACTGAATCTTAAAGTTGGCTATGATATTCATTCAAATTTGAGAGTGAATGCAGGTATTGAGAATATCACCGATCAACGCTATAGGCCATATACCTCGGGTATTGTATCTCCGGGCAGAAACTTCGTTTTGTCACTTCAACTCCACTGATATTTTACACAATCCCGATTGTGACTATGTATTCGCCGTTCATTTTCTGTAAATTGCAGGAAATGAACGGTCTTTACTTTGTCGGAATGATTGATGAGCTTCGCCCGCACTATCTATAAACGCCTCCTGTATTTCGGATTTGATGCCAAGAGATTCCTTGAAGCATTATCACCCAAAAAGTCCTCGTGGTATGAGCATGATTTCCTTGAATTGAAGAAACAAAAGGGAAGTGATCAGACTTTTTCTTTTGGAACCCCATTTCCGATTTTGACCGATAAGGATGATCAAGGCGGAGTGATGAAAGGACATTATTTTCATCAGGATCTCTTCATCGCAAGAAAAATACATGAAGCAAGTCCCGAAAAGCATGTAGATATAGGGTCAAGAACCGATGGCTTCATTGCTCATGTTGCATCGTATCGACACATTGAATTGCTCGATATCAGACCAATTGAAAGTTCGGTGAAGAATATCTCCTTCAGGCAAGCGAATCTCATGGAATTACCCGAAGATCTATTGAATTATACTGATTCGATTTCTTCGCTTCATGCAATTGAGCACTTCGGTTTGGGACGATATGGCGATCCAATTGATTATTGGGGATATCTCAAAGCGATTCAGAATATTACGATGATGCTTAAACAGGGAGGGACTTTT
This sequence comes from Ignavibacteria bacterium UBA961, assembly GCA_002293005.1. Lineage (GTDB taxonomy): Bacteria > Bacteroidota > Ignavibacteria > Kapaibacteriales > UBA961 > UBA961. The sequence continues at coordinate 21,518 of DBCJ01000109.1, forward strand.
TATTTCTCTGTTCCAATCGGACCTCAAAGAATTGAATTCAATGCACATCGCGTTTTTTCACTGTCTTACTTGCAAAATCTCTTGAGCGGTGAATTTGATATTTCTTCATTCTCTTATGTCGATGATGCCGGAGAATTCCGTGAAGACATACATTTGACGGATGAAATGATTGCACAAAATTGTCACTGCAATTATGGTTGCGGAATTTTCATTTTGAAAAAGAAATAATCAATCTTCCAGCGGATCAGGATTGTCTTGTGCCAGTCGTACATTACCCGGATTTTTCAGTGTGAGAAAATAGAATATCAAGATTGTTGTAATGCTGCCAACAATGAGGAAGGTTGTACTCGCTCCAATCAATGACCACAAAATCCCCGTCAAAATACTCGCAATCATTAGAGTGATGCTTTGAAATCCAAGAAATGTGCCAAGTGCAGTTCCCAAATCCTGCGATTCACATGTATTTGAAATCCATGCTTTGCTAATTCCCTCGGTTGCCGATGAATATATGCCATATGCAAAAAAGAAAAAGAAGAAAGGGGTTCCGCCGGACATCAAAGCCATACCGAAATATAGAATTGCATATGCGCATAAGCCAATGATCAACATTGC
>DBCJ01000109.1:22250-28252 GCA_002293005.1 Ignavibacteria bacterium UBA961
TGCTTCATTTTGAGCAAAAGAAAAAAATCTGAAGCATTGAACAGTGTGAAGGCAAGCAATCCGATAACAACTTTTTTATATTCATTCGAACTTTTACTCCAATAACTCAGAAAAGTAAAAGCAGATATCTCAGGGTTAGGTTTGCTAAGATGAACTTGTGAATCAGTCACAAAAAAAGTGAGTGCGACAGAAATTACTGCCGGAATAGCTGAAATAAGAAATAATGCCTGATAATCTCCAGGATGATAATACAGATAACCCAAAGCAAGTAATAATCCAATCACTGCTCCGGTGGTATTCATCGAACGATGAAATCCAAACACTCTCCCTTTATGTGAATTGGTCGTTTCAGTGGATAGAATCGCATCTCGAGCACCTGTTCTAATGCCTTTCCCAAAGCGATCTGCTGATCTTGCCAGCAATATGAGAAATGGATCTCTGAATACTCCAATGATTGGTTTTGACAAAGCAGTCAAGGCATAACCAAGTCGCACAAATGGCATTCTCTTTCCCGCCAAATCAGATGCTTTACCAAAATATCCTTGACTAAGTCCTGCAATTGCTTCTGCAATACCTTCCAGAATTCCAATCCATAAAATCGAAAAACCAATTGATTGTAAATATATCGGCATGATTGGGTAAATCATTTCAGATGTGATATCCGAAAACAAACTCACCAAAGAAAGTAGCCAGATTGGGCGCGTGATGTATTGAGTCATTCTGTTCATGTATTACAAATTACAGAAATGCACATTGAGATAATATTCTCAACTTACAATTAATAATAGCACTAATAACTTTCAGCACTATTCACTCAATATGACACACATCATTATAAAGTCTTATTTTCTTTTCCAATCACAATGGTTCTTGCCTGTGAAAATGAAATTCGTTTTCCATATGTAAGCATACCTACGGTAAACAACTTGGCTGATACCCAAAGACAAGCAAAAATTGAAAGTAGCAATACAATCACAGAAATCACGATTTCACTCCAATGTGGCATCATGAGTGCTATTCTTGCGCTCATGACAGCAGGTGTGAGGAATGGGATATAACTACAGACAGTTGTGATTGTTCCACCCGGATTTTCAATGATGACAAACATCAAAATGAATGGCAATGTGGCCAACATAACGATATAGCCTGTCATGGTCTGTGCTTCTTGTTCTGTGGTCGCGAGAGAACCAAGTCCAATCATGATGGATGCAAACAAGAAATAGCCGAGCATCGCATAGAGGAAAATCAAATGAATCGACGAAAATACCGATACTTCAACTTGTGAAAAAGTTGCGCCAAGCCAAGCAAAGACAAGCCATAGAGATGCTTGAATCAAACCCAATCCACCAAGGCCGATCAGTTTTCCGGACATTAATTCCATCGGTGTGACAGAAGACAATAAAATCTCAATGATACGATTGGTTTTTTCATCAAGCAGACTTCGCACAAGCTGTTGACCCGAAAAACTCACCATAATCAAAATGATGAAAATCGTTCCATAAACACTAGCGAATTCCACGAGGAAAGACCCAGACTCAGAGCTACCATCCTTTTGAACTTTGATTGTCTTGAGATCTATGCCTTTATTTATTGCTTTGAATTCAGATTCTTTTACACCATATAACTGCAAAAGTGAATCTTGCAGAATAGTTTCAAATATGTCCGTTATTTCTTCCAATTCCCTCGCATTGCTTACATGTTGACCATGATATTCCATTGTTTTTGATGAATAAATGTCGGATGGTATCACAAACATTCCTACATATTCTTCTTTCAACAATGACTGTTGATATGGCTTTAGGTCCAAACTTGTATTGGGTTCAATCTTCTTTACAGTTACATCAAATTTCTTCTCACCACCGCTATATGTTATGCTATCAATGCTTGGTTTCACCAATTGACCAATCACTTGTTGTTTGTCAAGTATCAAGATCCTTTTGGGTTCTTCAACAGAAACAGTCGTCAGCAGAACAGGAAGAACGGAAAATATACCCATGATGACAGGACTTAAAATCATGGAAAGAATGAATGCTTTGGTTTTGACTTTTTGAATGAATTCCCACCAAGCAACGGTTGAGACTGATTTCCAATTCATGATAATGTCTCCTCTGCTTCTTCAATATGTTGACGGAACATTCCAAGCAAAGTGGGACGATATGGATTGATGCTGAGAATCTCTCCAAACTCTGATGCTTTGGAAACTATTTCTTGCATGGATTCATGTTCATTGGGAAATATCCATTGCATGTCTGATACCTTGCGATATGAATTTGGGATCTCTTGATTGAATAGTGTTGAATATTCAATGATCATGTCCGATGTTCCGGAACGAAGAAGTTCATCCATTGATCCGCTCATTGCAACTTTACCTTTATTCAGCATTATGACTGAATCGCATAATACTTCCGCAATTCCTAATTGATGGGTGCAAAAGATGATTGTCTTACCTTGTGTTCGGAATTCTTTCACTATATCCTTGAATAATTCCTGATTCAATGGATCCAATCCTGAAAGCGGTTCATCGATAATGAGCAATTCGGGATCATGCAAAACAGATGCAATGAATTGAATTTTCTGTTGATTACCTTTTGACAATTCCTCGATTTTCTTGTGTTTGTATTCGGGAATGAGAAATCGCTCAAGCCATTGATCAATTTGTTGTTTGAGTTTCTGTTTATCCGGATATTTCAATGCACCGAGATATAGCAAAGTCTCTTGTACTGTTGACTGCTTATACAAACCGCGTTCTTCAGGTAAATATCCAAAAGCACTTCGCGGAATATCGGAAATAGGATTTCCATTATAGGTGATTGTTCCGGAATTGGCTCCCAGAATACCCAATATGATGCGAATGGTTGTGGTCTTTCCGGCACCGTTCGGACCGACGATTCCACAAATCTTACCCGATTCCGCTGAGAAAGAAATGGAATCGAGAGCCTTGAAAGTGCCATATTGTTTGGAGAGTTCGGAGATTACAAGCATGAATACTCTTAGAAAAATGTTGTGCTAATACGCAGTTCAACTCAAGTGGTTACAAAAAAGGGTGGTCTAGAATTACCAAGACCACCCTTTCAATGTCATGTTAATCATGCAAGATCGAATCTATCCGCATTCATCACTTTATTCCATGTTGCAATAAAATCATTGATGAATTTACTTCCTGAATCAGAAGTGGCATAGACTTCAGCATAGGCGCGCAATTCGGAATTTGATCCAAAGATCAAATCAGCGCGTGTTGCTGTCCATACTTTTTCGCCACTTGTGCGATGAGTCCCTTCAAATAATTCATTGTGAGCATCAATCGGTGCCCATTTGATATCCATGTCAAGCAAATTCACAAAGAAATCATTGCTCAATGTGTCTTGCTTTGAAGTGAATACACCATGCTTGGATTGATCATAATTTGTATTCAATACGCGCATGCCACCAAGAAGTACGGTCATCTCAGGTGCGGTGAGCGTGAGCAATTGTGCTTTGTCAACAAGAAGTTCTTCTGTTGAGTACACATAATTCGCTTTCTTGTAATTTCTGAATCCATCGGCGATCGGCTCAAGCACTGAGAAGGATTCGACATCGGTATGCTCTTGACTTGCATCCATTCTGCCGGGTGTGAAGGGTACTGTTACAGCTTGACCTGCATTTGCCGCAGCTTTTTCAATTCCTGCGCAACCACCAAGTACGATGAGATCTGCCATTGATACATGCTTGCCACCGGCATTTAATGTGTGTTGAATCTTCTCATATGCATCCAATACTTTCGACAATTGAGCTGGATTATTCACATTCCAATAACGCTGTGGAGTCAGTCTGATGCGCGCACCATTTGCACCGCCACGCTTATCTGAACCACGGAAAGTGGAAGCAGAAGCCCATGCTGTGGATACGAGTTCAGATATGGATAAACCTGATTCAAGAATGGTTTTCTTGAGTGAAGCAATATCATTTGCATCGATTACTGCATGATTGAGTGCAGGAATTGGATCTTGCCAAATCAAATCTTCACTTGGTGCTTCGGGTCCTACATAACGAGTTTTCGGACCGATATCGCGATGTGTCAATTTGAACCATGCACGAGCAAAAGCATCTGCGAATTGATCCGGATTCTCAAGGAATCGACGAGAGATTTTCTCATAAGCGGGATCAAAACGGAGTGATAAATCTGTCGTGAGCATTGTTGGCAATTGCTTCTTGGATGAATCAAATGCATTGGGAATGGTATTTTCCGCATTTTTTGCAACCCATTGATTTGCGCCTGCAGGACTCTTTGTCAATTCCCATTCATAATTGAAGAGATTCTCAAAGTAATTATTGCTCCATTGTGTTGGAGTCGTTGTCCAAGTAACTTCCAAACCACTTGTGATGGCATCAGGTCCTTTGCCCGAACCAAAAGTACTTGTCCAACCCAATCCTTGCTCCTCGATCGGTGCTGCTTCCGGCTCAGGTCCTACATGTGATGTCGGGCCGGCACCATGTGTTTTTCCGAATGTATGACCACCGGCTATGAGTGCAACTGTTTCTTCATCATTCATGGCCATGCGAGCGAATGTCTCGCGGATGTCTTTTGCCGCTGCAATCGGATCAGGATTACCATTAGGGCCTTCGGGATTCACATAAATGAGACCCATCTGTACTGCTGCAAGAGGATTCTCAAGATTGCGGTCACCGGTATAGCGTCTGTCATCGAGCCAAGAGCGCTCTTTACCCCAATACACATCGGTTTCAGGTTCCCATACATCAGCGCGACCACCCGCAAAACCGAATGTCTTGAAGCCCATTGATTCAAGTGCAACATTACCTGCAAGAATCATGAGATCTGCCCAAGAGATGCTTTGTCCATATTTCTGCTTGATTGGCCAAAGAAGTCTGCGTGCTTTGTCGAGATTGGTATTATCAGGCCAGCTATTGAGTGGTGCAAAACGCTGTTGACCCGTTCCTCCGCCACCACGACCATCACCGGTGCGATATGTACCGGCACTATGCCATGTCATGCGGATGAAGAATGGACCATAATGTCCAAAATCCGCTGGCCACCAATCTTGTGAATCGGTCATGAGTGCCACAAGATCATTCTTGAGTGCATCATAATTGAGTTTCTTGAAAGCATCCACATAGTTAAAATCGCCACCGAGTGGATTAGAAAGTTCTGAATTCTGGCGAAGAATATTGAGATTCAATTGATTGGGCCACCAATCACGATTGGATGTACCTGCACTGTGGAAACCTTTGCTCGTGGCACCGGTTACAGGACATGCATTGTTTGATGAAGTATCCATGATATTACTGTGAAATGATGAAAAATGAGTTGTCTTTTTTTGGTTTTGCAAAGATAATGTCTTGAACATAGACATTATGCATTTGGTTTCCCTAATACCCATTTACTTCAAGATTTCGCCATAAATCATAGAATAATAGAGATACTTGTCTGAATACCTTTTTGATGCATATGTGCTTGCATTGGATTTCTTGCTGCGAACATGAACATATCTCCTCTTTGTTCTTTGTATTGTAATTCAAGTTGAATATCATTACTGATATGTGCAGTGATCCCAATTCCACGAGAGCCGAAGAGTCCAAATTCACGGCTGATCATCCCTCCAAATCCCATATACAGAAATGGATTGACTTTTTTTCTGAAAGGGAAGATTCTACCTTCCACTGCAATTGGCATATAGAGTTGATGTGCATTCACTTGCAGGCCGATAGACAAAGCCATATCGATATGTTTATTCAATTGATGTGTGAATCCTGCACTACTTTGATAGGATGTGGTTAATACTTCTTTTGTAGATAATGTGGTATTTCTGAACTCTTCGTTTGCCCTTGGAATAATCGTGGTCGGATGGATTGAACCGGATATCCACCAAATGACTCGTGGATATTGGGGAACAATCTCTGCACTCCTCGGAGATTGTCCCAAGATATCATGTTCTGATGCATGAAGATTGCAAACACATACAATGAAGATAAGAATGGTCAACATAATTCAAACCCCTGAAAGATGA